>JBMORB010000001.1:0-4562 GCA_049320925.1 Thermodesulfobacteriota bacterium
TGGCAAGAAAACTTCTCCATGCTAAAATAAGCCCGTCGGATAAAGACAGCGAACCTGGACATTGAAACCTATTGCGGGCGGCGTGTGACAGGATGACCTACCGGAAAATTATACATCTGATGGCATGGGGTCTGGGTACCCTGATTTTCTGGGGCGCGGATATGTGTCCCCTGTATGCCGACATTTACCGGTACGTTGACAGGAACGGGGTCCTTTGCTTTACCGATGAACCCCGGGAAGGGTACCATCTTTATATGGGGGCGCCGAGGACATCTTCAGGTGCCGGGCCCCGAACGGACTATGACGCGTGGATCCAGGAGGCGGCCAGAAAGTACGACGTGGCCGTGGGCCTGATCAAGGCCATGATCCGGGTGGAGTCCAGTTTCAACCACCGGGCCGTTTCCCGGGCAGGGGCCAAGGGGCTGATGCAGGTCATGCCCGGCAATTTCGCCGAGCTGGGCATCCGTGATCCTTTTGATCCCTACCAGAACATCATGGGCGGCGTCCGCTACCTGCGGAAAATGCTCGATCAGTACAACGGCGACCTTCACCTGGCCCTGGCCGCCTACAACGCCGGACCCAGGGCCGTTGACCAGTATGGCCGCCGCATCCCGCCCTACGCCGAGACCGTTGATTATGTCCGCAAGGTGATGCAGTACTACGTGGACTACAAGTGACGCGGCGCTTTCCGCCGTTATTTATCCCCCTGTCCTGATACCAAACGCCTTGCATTCACTTATCCCGTGGACTAGAATCATTTCGACCCTTTTTAGCGCTGCCACAGGGGCTGTTTGCGGATAATGGAAAGGGTCGCAGCGAAAGGACAGTGAGGGGAATGGACCCGATTCAGGGCGTTGTGCTGGGTATTATTCAGGGGCTGACCGAGTTTCTGCCGGTGAGCAGTTCAGGCCATCTGGTGCTGATGCAGCATCTTTTCGGCATCACCGGGCCCGTTCTCTTTTTTGACGTGAGCCTGCACGTGGGCACCCTCTGCGCGGTGCTGATCGTTTTCCGCGGGGACATCGCCATGATGATCACAGCGGCCTGGCGGGGCGCAGTCAACCTGCTGGGCAGCGGCGATCGCCGCCCCGAAGGGGATGGCGACGGCCTGAAACTGATTTTTCTGATCGTGGCGGGATCGATTCCCACGGCCCTGATCGGACTGGGGTTAAAACAGGCGGAACATCTGTTTTCATCCCTGCCCCTGGTGGGCGCCATGCTGATGATGACCGGCATGCTCCTGTGGCTGACCCGGAACCGGGATGCCGGCGGCACGGGCGTGACCGGGTTTTCCTGGGCGCGGGCCGTTGGCGTGGGGATCGCCCAGGGGCTGGCCGTGCTGCCCGGCCTTTCCCGGTCCGGCGCCACCATTGCCGCCGGCCTGTTTCTGGGGCTGGACCGGCAGACCGCGGCAAGGTTTTCCTTTCTGCTCTGCATACCGGCCATTGTCGGCGCCGAAATTCTGTCCGCCGGTGATTTGCTTTCCGGCGAGGCAAGGCTGGACACGGCCACGGTGCTGGGAACCTTCACCGCCTTTGTCGTTGGATACGGCGCGCTGAAAGTACTGATCCGGATCGTTCAACAGGGCAGATTCTATCTTTTTGCCCCTTATTGTTTTGCCGTGGGCGGAGTGGCGCTCTGGATGGGGTTGGGGTAGGACTTCTTTGAGTCGATCCCGATGTCGATAATAAGGAATGATTTAATAGTACACACAAGGAGAAACCCGATGGACGCGAAAATTTTCAGGGAATACGATATCCGGGGCGTTGCCGGAAAAGACATCACCGAAGCCGAGGTGGCGCTGATCGGAAAGGCGGCGGGGACCTATCTGCGCAATCACGGCAAGACTTTTGTCGCCGTGGGCCGTGACTGCCGCGTGACCTCGCCGTCTTACGCGGGAAAAGTCATCGAGGGGCTGCGGTCCACCGGGTGCGACGTGCTGGACCTGGGCGTTTGCCCCACACCGGTTTTCTATTTTGCCATTCATCATTTTAAAACCGGCGGCGGTGTCATGATCACGGCCAGTCACAACCCGCCCGAGTACAACGGGTTCAAGCTCTGCATCGACCTGGATTCGATTCACGGCAGGGAGATCCTGAAGTTAAAGGACATTATTGACGCAAAGGCATTTGTCTCCGGCGGCGGTTCGTTGAAAACAGCCGATCCGGTGGCACCCTACCGGGAATACGTGGAATCCAACATCTCCCTTTCGCGAAAGCTCAAAGTGGGCGTGGATGCCGGCAACGGCACCGCCGGCGTGGTGGCGGTGCCGGTTCTCAAGGCCCTGGGCTGCGAGGTGCATGACCTGTACTGCGACATGGACGGCACCTTTCCCAACCACGAAGCCGATCCGACGGTGCTTAAGAACATGAAGGACCTGATCTCCCTGGTGCGGGATAAAAAGCTGGACGTGGGCATCGGGTATGACGGGGACGGGGACCGGATCGGCGTGGTGGATGAAAACGGGAACATCGTGTATGGAGACAAGCTGATCATCCTGTTTGCCCGGGAGATCCTGTCACGGAAGCCCGGCGCGGTCTTCGTGTCCGAGGTTAAATGCTCCAAGGTGATGTACGACGATATCGAGAAGCACGGGGGACGGCCCATCATGTGGAAGACCGGCCATTCCCTGATTAAGGCCAAGATGAAGGAATCAAAGGCCGCCCTGGCCGGGGAAATGAGCGGCCATATTTTTTTTGCCGACCGGTACCTGGGTTTTGACGACGCCATCTATTCTTCCTGCCGGCTGCTGGAGCTGATCGCCGATGCCGGCAAGCCGCTGTCGTCCCTGCTGTCGGATATCCCCAAAACTTTTACCACGCCGGAAATCCGTGTGGAGTGTCCCGACGACAAAAAGTTCGACCTGGTGAAGAAAGTAACCGAGCACTTCCGCAAAACCCACAAGGTGGTGGACATCGACGGTGTGCGGGTGCTGTTTGACGACGGGTGGGGCCTGGTGCGGGCCTCCAACACCCAGCCGGCCCTGGTCATGCGGTTTGAAGCCATGTCTGAACCCCGGCTGGCCGAGATTCGAAAACTGGTGGAAGACGCGGTGGAGCGGTTTAAATAATTAATGTACTTTTCTTGACGCCAAGAAAAGTACCAAAAGAAGCGCGCCCCGCAGCCTGGCCTTTGGCTGCCCTCGCGCAAAAGCTTTTTTCGGCGCGGCCAGGAACTCGCCCGCCTGCGGCGGGCTCAGACAGCCTGCCCGCTTTATCCGAAAAAAGCATTCGCGCTCGGCTGCGCTGCAACGGGCGGTGCAAACCAGCTTCTATCCCGGGGTAGGGAGGTGAAAAATGTTTGCGATGGATCGCTTGAAAGAGACAGACCCTCTTTGGGAGGGATGTCCTGACCGAATTGTTAGGCCATACGTAGCGAGAATGTTTGTAAAAGGATAACCGAGCATGGATTTTATATCAACAGACGCGGCGCCGGCGGCGGTGGGGCCTTATTCTCAGGCGGTGAGAAAAGGGAACCTGCTTTTCTGCTCCGGCCAGATCGGGCTGGTGCCCGGCACCAGGGCGCTTGCGGGAAACGACACCGTAACCCAAGTGCGGCAGGTTTTGGAAAACCTGAGAGCTGTTTTAAAGGCTGCCGGCCTTTTGCCGTCCCATGTGGTGAAAACCACGATTTTTCTCACGGACATGGCGGATTTCGGTCAGGTCAATGAAATTTACGCGGCTTTTTTCGGAGATCACCGGCCGGCCCGGTCCACGGTCCAGGTGGCGGCCCTGCCACTGGGGGCCAGAGTTGAAATTGAGTGTATCGCTGTTCTTCCGTGAACCAGAGGGTTCCGGTAAACACAGTATAAAAACCTGCTTGGCGGCAGGTTTTTGTTTTAATAAATGGTATTGAGAATGAAACAGGGAAAGTGGTAAGGTGGCAAACCCGTACAGGCCGAACAGGGATGAATCGGTAAGCTGTGCTGACTTTCGATGTGGGCAGGTCCGTTTATGGAGAAGATGACCACCGGGGACAAAAAAATCTTTGCCGCCATTTTTGTGTCGATTTTCGGCGCCGTCATGGGCGTGGGAATCGTGGTGCCCCTGCTGCCGGTCTACGCCCATAACCTGGGAGCCGGCGGCTTTTATATCGGCCTGATTTTTGCCTCTTTCTCACTTTCCAGAACGTTTCTTTTACCCCTGTTCGGTTCCCTGTCCGACCGTACCGGGCGAAAACCCTACATTACCATCGGGCTTCTGGGTTATGCCCTGGTCTCGGTGGCTTTCATTTATTCCGAAACCGTGGGCGGGCTGATCGGGCTGAGGTTTCTGCAGGGCATTGCGTCGGCCATGATTATGCCCGTGGCCCAGGCCTATATCGGGGACATCACCCCGAAAAACCGGGAAGGGTTCACCATGGGGCTTTTCAACCTCTCCATGTTCACCAGTCTGAGCATCGGTCCTCTTTTAGGCGGCGTTATCAATGACATAGCCGGCCTGGACGCGGCCTTTATCGGCATGGGTATTCTTTCTCTGGCGGCCTTTCTGGCCAGCTTTTTCCTTCTGCCGCCGGTGAGGGAGGAGCACATCATGCGTCGGGGACCGGCTCCGGTCCCATGG
>JBMORB010000002.1:0-4562 GCA_049320925.1 Thermodesulfobacteriota bacterium
ACGCCTCGGCTTCCGAGTTCCGCGCCTTCTCCTCTTTCTCCTGAATATCCTGGAGCCGCTCCGTCACCAACCGGCTGCTGGCGTCCCTGAGGGCCGGAGATTGCCTGACAAGCTGGGTGAATTCCTTCCGGTTAAGCGTGTAGACCGTCAGATCGGTTTTTGCCCGGACAGTGGCGGTCCTGGGCTGGTCCGATACCAGCGCGATTTCTCCGAAGGTTTCTCCCTCGCCGAGTTCCGCGATCAGATGGGGCCCCGACGCCGCCTGCCGAAGGACCTGCGCGCTCCCGCTGACGATAAAATAAAGCTCTGAGGCATGGTCGCCCTGGCTGAAAACGGTTTCACCGGTTTTAAAGCTTACCATCCTTACATGCGGAATCAGCCTGGCCACCTCTTCCGGCGGCAGCACCTGGAGAATCTTGACCCGGCTTAAGGAATGAATCATCTTCCGGACGTCGCGCCGTTTGTTCTTCAATATGTGTTTTGATATCAGCGACGCCTTGCGCAGAAACGCGCCCCGGTTGTTGAGCATCTGGTTGAGAAGCTCGAAAACCAGGCCGCCTGCCACGGCCCCGGCCATGGTTGCCAGAATAATGCGGACGTCCCTGCCTTCGTGTGACCGGTGCAGCGCGTGAGCGAAAAGCTCGATGGTAAGGGCAAACAGAAGCGCCCCTCCGCCAAAGGCCATCATGGACGACGTGACCTTACGGGGAGGCCGTGCCCACAGGCCGATAACCGCCCCCAGTGGAAGAGATACGGCGCTCAACGCCCCCCAAATCAATGCGGCCACGGCGATGCTCATGGTATTATCCCCTCTGTAAAAGAAGTTCGCGCATTACCCATTCAAAGCAATACTGTTTTCCTGTCCGGTGCGTGTCCGGCAGCCCCCCTGCTCCCACCCCAATCGCTATCGCTATCGGGATCAGGATCGGGATCGGGATCGAACTGTTATTTTTTGGCCGGCCGTTTCCGGTCCCCTGTCTTTTTCGGCGCGCGTTTTGGCTCTGCCGGGGGCAACGCCGGGGTTTGTGCCAAAACCGTGACGATCTTTTCTTCCACATCAGGATAAAGCGCGTCAAGTTGCTTCTGAATCTCGATGGGTCAGGGCCGCCCTTGATGCAGTGCCACACGTCGATTTCGATCCCGATCCCGATAGCGATTTCGATATGGATGTTATGATTATGGATATTGTAACAAAGCCCCCCTCTGCTTCGCACACCCGTCAGGCAAGCTGCCGGTGCCACCCCCGCAACTTTCAATCTTGCTCGTAATCTTACTCTTACTCGTGATCGCTGTTATTGGATTCGATCAAGAGCACGAGCACGAGTAAGAGCACGATAAACCAATCAACGCATGGCTATTGAGTACCATGCCCCCCGTTACTCTCATCCAAGTCGCTATTGCTATCGGGGCCGAAATCGAGCATGCCGCAACACAGCAGATGCGGTCAAGGCGGCTCGTGTAGAGGAACGGGCTACCCGTCCCCGCCGCTGGAAAAGACCGCCATTTTGGTGTGGCGCATGTAGTCTTTGATGCCTTTCACGATGCCTTCGCACACCTTGTTCTGATAGCTTTCGTTGGCCAGGCGGTCGCATTCGGTCTTGTCGCTGATAAAGCCCGCCTCGATCAGGATGGCCGGCATCTGGGCGCCCAGCAAAACGTAAAACGGGGCCTGCTTCACTCCCTTGTCCTTGATCCGGCTGTAGTTCTTTTTCAGGTGGCCGCACAGGGAGGTCTGAACGAACCCGGCCAGGCGGCTGGATTCGTTGATCTTGGTGTTCTGCATCAGGTCCCGCAGGATCATCTGAAGATCGCTGATGTTCTTGGTGGACGTGGCGTTTTCCCGGGCCGCCACTTCCATGGCGTCCTCGTCGGTGGCGATGTTGAGGATATAGGTCTCGATGCCGTAAACGCCGTTGGACCGGCAGGCATTGGTGTGAATGGAGACAAACAGGTCCGCGTTTTTCGTGTTGGCAATGGCGGTGCGCTCTTCCAGGGTCAGAAAGGAGTCCCCGCTCCGGGTCAGAATCACCTCGCACCCGATTTCCCGGCGCACCTGGTCGGCCAGCTTCCGGGCCAGGGACAGGGTGATGGCCTTTTCATGAACCCCTTTCCGGTATCCGGGCGCGCCGCCGTCCCTGCCGCCGTGGCCGGCGTCGATCACGATGCGCCGCACCCCCAGGGAAAGCTGCTCGGCCAGGGATCTGGGCCCGGTGGAGGGAGGAAGCGCCTCCTCCGGGGGAATGGCCGCCACCTCCGGCCTTTTCCCGTTCTCCCCTCTCACGTCAATGACAATACGAAAGGGGTTCTGAAGGTGAAAGACGTCATAGTCCTCAAAGGACTTGATATCCACCACCACCCGGACGGTCTCCAGGGTATACTGGCCGGTCCGGATATCCTTGAGCAGGTTGTCGTCCACGGGTATGTTGCGGGACAGGTCCTTGCCCATCTTGCACTGGTCCAGGTCCAGGTAAAGCCGCTGAAGCTTGCCCTGGGCCGGATCGTGCTTGAGCAGGTTGTGGGTGTAGGTCACCTGCTTGCTGGTGTCGATGACCACGCGGGTGTAGGCCGGGTTGGACCAGAACCGCAGCCCCTCCACCACGGCCTGGCCTTCGGGAACAGGGGCCGTGTTTGACGTCATGCAGTAGGGTTCCGGGGCCGTGTCCGCCAGGTCCTTGTCGCTTAAGGGCGCTTTGGGCAAAGGGTTTGCGGCCGCCGCCGCAGGGACAAAAGCGCCGGGAATCGCCTTGAGATCCTCGATGGCCTTTGCAGCGGCCGGGCTGCCCGGAAAATCTCTCGCCACCTGCCCCAGCAGCTCAACGCCCCGGTCCTGGTCCGCCTTGCGAAACGAGTGGCGTCGCAGCTCGACATGCAGCCTGCCGGCCATGTACAGGCTGTCGGCGGCCAGGGGCCCGGAAGGATCGGCTTCGTAAACGCCGTAATAGGCGTCGATGGGCTCCTGCCACGCGCTTCGGTATTTTTGTTTCGCGGGCGTGTTTTGGAGGGACTTGTAGGCGCGCTCGGCCTTGTCATAACGGGCTTTGAGCCTGTCATTGGCCGGCGCGGCCGTCACCGCCGGCGTCTTGACCGGAACTTTCGCCGGCGCGCCGCCGGAAATGGCGGCCAGTTGCTCTTTTGCCCTGGGCGTATAGGCGCTGTCCGGAAACCGGAGGAGGATCCGGTTGAACAGGTCCACGGCCTCCTGCCGGTCGGCCGGCCGGTAGGAAACCCCGTAAAGATCGTTATAAAGAACCGCGGCCCGGTAAAGGCTGGCCGCGGCCCAGGGACCGTCGGGCTCCTGTTCATAAACTCCCATGAAGGCGTTGATGCACTGCTGCCAGTTGGACCGGTATTTCTGTTTCTGTGTATTGTCAGACAGGGCCTGGGAGCAGTTTTCCGCCTCGAAAAAACGGGTTTTGACGTTGCCTGAGGAGGAGGCGCAGGAAAAGAAGATGGCGGCCACACAGCCCAGTATCATGACAAACGATGCGCGCTTTTTATTGATCATTCACCGGTTCCCGATATGGCCTTTGCCTTCTGCTGCAATTCATTCAGCGCGTTTAACGCCTCCAGGGGCGTCATGGTGGCGATATCCATCTTCCGCAGGCTGTCGGCCAGAAGCTGCTCCGGCGGGGTAAAAAGGGAGAGCTGAACCGGCCCCTTTTGACCGGCCCCGGGCCGTGTGTCGGCTTTGGCCTCAAAGCTGTAGGTCCCCTGCTCGATATCCAGCAGGATTTTTTTGGCCCGGGCAATCACTGTTTCGGGAATGCCGGCCAGCCGCGCCACCTGAATGCCGTAGCTGCGGTTGGTGCTGCCTTCGGTCAGCTTTCGCAGAAAGATAATGGTGTCGTTCCACTCCTTGACCGCGATGTGAAAGTTTTTCACCCGGGGCCGGGTGTTTTCCAGTTCGGTCAGCTCGTGGTAATGGGTGGCAAACAGGGTCTTGACCCCCCGGCCGCGCAGGTCGTGAAGGGCCTCGGCCACGGCCCAGGCGATGCTCAGGCCGTCGTAGGTGCTGGTGCCCCGGCCGATCTCGTCGATCACCACCAGGCTCCGGGGCGTGGCGTTGTTGATGATGTTGGCCGTTTCCTCCATTTCCACCATGAAGGTGCTCTGGCCCGATGCCAGGTTGTCCAGTGCCCCCACCCGGGTGAACAGCCGGTCCACCACGCCCAGGGACGCGCGCCGGGCCGGCACGAAAGACCCCATCTGGGCCATGACCGCGAAAAGCGCCACCTGCCGCAGCACCGTGGATTTGCCCGCCATGTTGGGCCCGGTGATGATCAGAAGCTGGCGGTCGGTGTCGTTCAAGGTAACGCTGTTGGGCACGTACCGCTCGCCGGAAAGCATGCGCTCCACCACGGGATGGCGCCCGTCTTCAATGATAATGTCGCCGTTGTCAAGAATTTCCGGCTTCACGTAATCGTGGTCGTCGGCCGCCTGGGCCAGGGCGCACGCTACGTCGATCCGGGCCGCGACCGTGCCCACGGCAAAAAGCACCGGGCTTAACGCGGTGACCCGGCCCACGATATCGGCGAATATCTCCTGCTCCAGCCGAATACGCT
>JBMORB010000003.1:0-34532 GCA_049320925.1 Thermodesulfobacteriota bacterium
GGCCGTGCCGGTTGGAGATAAAGGCGGCCCGGCTGGCGCCGGCAGCCGCCATGGTGATTTCCATCAGCCGGAGCAGGAGCTTTCGCACCACAATCTCTTTTGAAACGGCCTGAAGGGCCGCCACCACGGTGACGTAGTCCATCCGTTCCAGGGGCGATACGGCGTTGCGCTCCTGGGGCGCGGCGGCCAAAAGGTCGGCATACTGCTTTGCCATGTCGGAGGCCTTTGCGTCGGCCCCCCAGGCGCCATATTCCCTTCTGGCCTCGGCGAGGTATGCCCGGGCCGCCACGGTATCACCCTGGGCGGCCAGAAAGTTTCCGGTAAACTCGCAGGTCAGGGCGGCCAGATGGACAAAGCCGCCGTCACGGGCCCGGGTCAAGGCCTGACGGTAGCGTTGCATCGCCCTTGAATGGCGTCCGGCCGCGCGGCTCTGTTCCGCCTCCATCAGGTGCAGCATGGGTTCGAAGTTGTCCGGCCGCAGCCGGCACCATTGTTTCATTTTTTTCATGGCCCGGGCCGCGTGGCGCTTGCATCTTTGAGCCTGCTCCGATGATGTGCCGGCGGACGCCAGGCCCACGGCGCCCAGGAAAGAAAAAAAATAGTATTCGGTCAGGATCAGCGTGCCCGCGGGCCGGTAGTTTACAGCCTGAATGCGTTCGGTCACGGCCACGGCCCGGTCCCATCGGCGGTAAAAAACGAAGAGCTTGAGCTGAAGCAGGAGAAACATGAACCGGAGGAGCAGGTTGCCCGTGTCGGTGGCGGCCGCGAATTCGGCCTCGGTGTTATAATCGGCTTCGTCCATGACCGCGGGGGAGGCGGTAAGTCCCTTGAGGCTCCGGTAAAACTGGCGAAGAACCCGGTAGTTGGCCACGGCAAAGGGGGAGCGGGCCCTTTGAATAAAGGCTTCGTGCCGCTGGTGGTAGGCGAAGGCCTCGTCCAGATTGTCTCCCAGAAACAGGCGGACCATGAAAATGGCGTTGATGCTGTGACCGGCATAGCTGATATCCCCGGTTTTCAGCGCGTGGCGGTAGGCCTGCTTGAAATAATCGATATTTTTCCGCGCGGGCTGGTACCAGTGGCGGTTGAAAAAGGCGGATACGAAATAGGCAATGGCCTGGTAGGGGCCTGACGGCTGACGTTCCAGCAGCCGCATGCCGGTCTTGGCGTAGTTGCGGCCCATGCCGATGAACCCGAAAATCGATCCCAGAAAGGCGCCCAGCGTGATCAGGCCGAAGGATGCGTGATGAAGAGGAAAGCCCTTTCCGGGATCTTTAATACCCATCAGGGAGCCGGAGGCGATGATCCACAGGCACAGCAGGGGGTTGACGTAGAAGGTGGGCAGGCCGATGTTGGTCATCAGCGTCAGGATGGTGTCAAGGGTTTTGTCCGGATTTTCCGTCGCGTTCAGAATAGTGGAGACCCGGCGAAACCCCCAGGCCAGGCGCAGCCTGAACAGCAGCAGCAGCACCCGCGCCCGGCCCGGTCGCCGGGGCAGGTGAATGTCAAGCATCTCCAGTCCCTGGCGGCCCAGCGTCAGGGCCTTGTCGATGTTGCCGGAGGCGGTGTGAAGTTCCACCATGGCGTTGTATGCTCTTGCCCGGTCCAGAAGGGACGGGGCCTTTTGCAGCAGCAGGCCGAACAGTCGCTCCGATTCGGCAAAGGCGCCCAGGACAAACTCGCACCGGGCCAGACCGCCATAAATACCGGCGGCCAGGTCGTGGTGGGTCTCCCATGCCGTCTCCGGCAGCAGATTCAGCGCATGGCGAAAGTAAGCGGCCGCGCTTTCGAAAGAAATGGCCTCCATGGCGACCCGTCCTGCCTCGAGGTTGAGGCGGGCAAGGTAGATGCTTTCGGCCGGGGTCAGAGATGGCGGCATGCCGAGCCGAAGCTGGTGAACAATATCAAATATTATTTTCCCGGCGGCTTCGGGCGGCTTGTTTGCGATCAAGGCGCTTCCAAGGGCCCAGTGGATTTGTTTTGCCTGTTGTTCGGAAAGGGTCTGATAAACGGCCTGCAGAATGTGGTCGTGGGTAAACTCCCATGCCGGTTTCTCGGCCGGACCGGAGGCGGCCGGCGCGTCGGTAACGGCGCGGACCAGGCCGGCATCAACGGCCGCCTGCACATGGGCCAGGATGTCGGACCGGTCGCGGCCAAGCACCATGGCCAGCAGGTCCGGATCGATCCGGTTGCCCACGCAAGCCGCGGCCTGAAGCACCGACAGGGTCGGGTCCGGCAGGTTGTCGATGGCCGAAGAAAGCAGCCGGGCCACGTTGTCGGTGATGTCGGCGGCGGCGATGCGCTCCGTTTCCCAGGCCCAGCCGCCCCGGCGCATGTCATAATGGATCAGGCCGGAGGCGTGCAAAGACCCCAGAAACTGGCGGATGAAAAAGGGGTTGCCTCCGGTTTTTTCAAAGACGATGCGGGCCAGCGGCGCCACGGCGGCGGAAGTCTGGCAAAGCGTGTCCGCCACCATGGCCGTGGTCTGGCCGGGATCCAGGGGTCTGAGGGGCAGGATTTCCACCGGAACGCTGGTCCGCTGCAGTTTTTCCAGAAAGCGCCGAAGCGGATGGGCGTCGTCTACCTCGCTGTCGCGGCAGGTGCCCAGTATCATGCAGTAAGGTCGCCGCCGGATCAGCATAAAGGCGATGCCGTGCTCCAGGGTTCCCCGGTCGGCCCACTGGAGGTCGTCGAGAAAAAAAACCATGGGGTGCTCCTTGGCCAGAAACAGGGAGCCGAACTTTTCCATGACCAGGGCCAGCCGCATGTTGGCTTCCACGGGAGGAAGCTCCCCCAGGGGAGGCTGTTTGCCGATAATGGTTTCCATTTCCGGAATCATGTCCAGCAGAATCTGGCCGTTGGGCGAAACCGCCGACAGTATTTTTTCCCGCCACGCCTGAATTTTGTCCGGGCTCTGGCTCAGCAGCCATCGGGCAAGGCTGGACAGGGCGTTTTTGGACGCGCTGATGGGAACGGTCTGTTGCTGCCGGTCAAATTTGCCGGTGAGAAATATTCCACCGCACTCGCGGACATAGCGGCTCAGCCGGCGAACCACCTCGGTTTTGCCGACACCGGTTTCCCCGGTCACCACCGCCACGCAGGTGTCACCCGCGCGGACCCGGTCGAAACAGTCCTTCAGGGAATCCATGACCGATTCGCGGCCGTAAATCCAGTCGGGAAGGGTAAACACCGGAGACACGTCCCGTCGTCCCGGCACGAAGTCCGGCACCGAGGGGCTCGTATCGAACCGGCCGGCAAGCGCGGCCAGATCGGCCAGCAGGCCGGCGGCGCTCTGATAGCGGTCCTCCGGATCCTTGGCCAGCAGCTTGAGCACCAGACGGGAAAGTGAGGCGTCCAGGGAGGAATTGATTTCCGAGGGCGGCAGAGGGGCGCGGGCCGTGTGTCCATAGAGTACGCCGGAGGGGTCGGCGGCGGGAAACGGATGCGCGCCGGTCAGCATTTCATAAAACAGCACGCCCAGAGAATAGAGGTTGGCGCGAAAGTCAACGGCATGGTCCATGCGGCCGGCCTGTTCCGGCGCCAGGTAGGGAAGCGCCGATTCGGCGGCGCCGGACGGGCTTCCGTCGAGTTCAGGGATCCAGGCGTGATCCCAGGCCAGTCCGTCAAGCACAAAACGCCTGGAGTCGGGGCACAACAGAAACGCATGGGGGGTAACGCCCCGGTGCAGGAGCCCGCCGGCGTGAATATCCCGTATCGCTTCGGTCATTTGAGCGGCCAGCAGACAAAACGTCTGGTTCGGCCGGTGTTCCTTTGAAAGTTTCCGGTGAAAGGACGGTAGCAGATCGTGCAGGGGCGTTCCGTCGAACGCCTTCTGAATGACCACCATGCAGAAGGTTTGATGAATGTGAATTTCCCGGTAGTCGAGGATGCCGAGAACGTGATCGGAGGAAAGGCGGGCCAGCCGTGCCACCTGGTCCGACAGGCGTTTAACCGCTTCTGAAGCATGGGTGTTTGCGGTCAGAAGCCGCGCCACCACCGGGTGGCCGGTGTCGCGGTCCACGGCGGTGAACGTGGCCGACCCCCCGTTTATTTCCGTCTCCACAAACCGGTCGTAGCGATGGGCAAGGTGCTGCCTTGCAATATCGCCCAGCGGATGGCCCATGGTCCCCCCGTTTTTACAAAGGGTCTGCGGCAACGGGCGCTACATGCCTGCCCGTACGTTCAGGAATTGGTGTGGCCGCGATTTATATAAACCCGCCGGTGTTCCGGCAGGCCGTTATCCCATGGGCCGGGCCGTTTTACTGCCGGGGTCCGGCGTCGATGTTTTCCCCGGCCGAGGCCGGAGGCAAGTTTCCCTTGATCAGGAAGTTTTCCTGAAGCGACTGAATGATCCGGTCCGTGCTTTCCACGGCGCCGCGGATTTCGTCAATACCCAGGCTGGTGGAGTGGGTGATTTTGGGAATGTCGTAGCTGGCGTCCTCCACATTAACAAGGGCGGCCTTTACCCGCTGCAGGCTGGCCGCCACGTCGGTCAGCAGGGTTCGAAGGTCGGTGAGGTTGAAGTAGAGTTCGTTGCCGATCTTGTTGAAGGTGACCAGGTTGGTGTTGACATGGTCCATGGCCAGAGGGGTCTTGGCCGTGGCTTCGGCAAGGTTTGAAAGAAGGGCCTCCAGCTCCGCGAAGGAGGAAAACAGGGGGCCTTCGGGGTCGCGCAGGGCGTCGGTGATCTCGGAAATGTTCTGCACGGCGGTGGAGAGTTTTTTGGCGGTCTGCTCCACCTGGAACTCCACCAGCAGGTCCTCGATCGATTTTTTGGGGATGGCCTTTATTTCGCCACCTTCCTCCAGGGCCGGTCCCTTTGCCGCTCCCGGAACAACGGCCACATATTCGTCGCCGATGAAGGTGGGGCTTTTGACCGTCACCGCCGTGTCCTGCGTGATGCGGGCCTGGTAGTCCTCCAGGATTTTCAGGGTGATGCGAACCTTGTCTTCCGTGAGGTCGATTCTGGAAACCTTGCCGATGGAGGCCTTCTGAAGCTTGACGTCGGCGTTTTCCTGAAGGTTGTAGCTCTCATCAAACACGGCGTAATAGGTGACATAGGATTTGAACCAGTTTTTTCCGCGGCCGATGAGCACCACCGTTGAAAAGAGCAGAACGATGACGCTTAACACGAAAACACCGACGATTTTTTCTCTTCTGCTGTAGGTCAGTTCCATAGGTCGTTCCAACAGGCTTACGAGAGGGACACCTTTTCCCCCTTGATGGTAATTTTTCCGGAAGCGGAAAAACTTTCACAAAAAGCCCTGTCCCGGGAAAATATCACCAGAGGCGTGCCGGACACAAGGGCTTGTTGCAGCAGGTTGACAAACATCCACTGCCGGTCCGGCGGCACAACCTCTTCCGGCCACTCCACCAGCAGGACATCCGGGTTTTTTGAAAACTCCCGAACGGCCATGGCCAGGCGCAGGTCCCAGTGGTTGGCTTCGGTGACCTTCTGGTCCAGACGGTTGCGGATGTGAAACAGCACGCACATTTCCTCTGCCTTTTTATCCAGGGCCAGAGAGAGGGAGTTTTCTTCAAAGTACCTGGGAAGCAGAAGGTTTTCCAGAATGGTCCGGTTGCTCAACAATACGTTCCGGGGGGAGACATAACCGATTTTTTTTTTGAAGGAAAGCAGGTTCTGATAGTTGGAAAAATCCAGGACTGTGCCGCGAAACCGGTAGGTGCCGTCCGCCGGCCGGACCAGGGTGGCCAGCGCCGCAAAGAAAAGCCCCGCGCTTTCCCGATGATCTGAGAAGACAAACCAGCACTCGCCACTCGACACAGACAGGTCGATGTGTTCCAGGCTCACCTCCGCCTGGCGGACCGTATAGTCAGACAGATCGATAAGGGGCATGAACTTTTTGTCCGGCGGCGGGGAACCCCCGTCGTTAAAAATAGAAAATTCCGGATATAAAGAGGTTGATAAAAATACAGTAAAAGAAGCACTCAATCGCCGCCATGGAAGTGATCTTCGGAATGATGGTGATCCGCTTTCTTGCCTCAAACCCGTAATACAGGGTAATCACGGAAATCACCACGCCGAAACACAGGGCCTTGACGATGCCCACCACAATGTCGGCGCCGGTGATGGCCTCCGCCATCTGGGAGAGATAGTTGTTCACCGGCACATCGGTGGTCAGCCGGACAATGCCGTAGCCGCCGAAAATCGCCATCAGGTCAAACACGATAAAAAGGCACACGATGGCAGATGTGATGCCGATGCACCGGGGAACGGCCAGCAGTCGTAAAGGATCAATGCCGGCCATTTCCAGGGAATCAATTTCATTTAATACGTTCATGTAGCCGATTTCAATGGCAACGGCCGTGGCGGATCGCAAAATCACCAACATGGCGGTGACCACCGGGCCGATTTCCCGGACGATCAGAATGATCATCAGCTTGCCCAGATCGATCTGTCCTGAAAATTTGGAAAACTGGACCAGCATCATGCTGCCGGTCAGAAGCGACAGGGGAATAATTAGAAACAGGGCCTGAACGGCGGTAAAATACACCTGCTCCACCACGCCCCAGCGGACCACGGCCCGGCCCTTGAGGGGCGCTGAGAGCATCAGCGTCCAGAGGCTGATCGCGAACGCGGCAAGGTTGGACGCGTGATCCACGTAGGTCAGGGTTTTTCGCCCGATGTATCCGGTCAGGCTGTTCATGCAAAAACCCCTTTCAGCAAAGAGGGCCGAAGCTGCCGGCGGTTTGGGCCGGCCCCCATATTTACAAACAAATTCAAGCGCAAAGCGCATTGACTTATCGGCATTTTTACACTATAACGTCGACTTAAGCAACACGAAATCGCGGGCACCGGAGAGGGTGCCGCGAAAAAGGAAGACACCGGAGGCCCGGCTCGCCCGAAAAAACTCCGCTGATCCGCAACCCCTAATTTAAAGCGGCAACATGTCACCCATAAAAAAAAGCATTCAGGCGGTAAAGACGGTTTTCAGCCGCAGGCCCCTGCTTCTTTCTTTCTGCGTCGTGGCCCTGGGGGCGTTCGTCTTCATGTCGGGGATCAGTTTTTTAGACATTATCGAATTAAAAACCATCGACATGCGGTTCAAGTTCCGGGGAAGCAAGCCGCCGGGCGACAAGGTGGTGCTGGCCGCCATTGATGAAAAAAGCCTGAAGCAGGAAGGCCGGTGGGTCTGGCCCCGCACCAAAATAGCGGCCCTGGTGAACAAGCTTTCTGAAAAAGGGGCCCGGGTCATTGCCTTTGATGTGGGGTTCTTTGAGCCGGAAAGCTCGGAGGTGATTCGCACCATCGAGCGGATTCAGACGGCATCCAGAAACAACGATATTCGCAATCAGCGGTTTGACGAATACCTGGCCACCCTGAAAAACCGGTCGGACAACGACCGCGTTCTGGTGGAGGCCATCAAAAACTCAAAAGCAACGGTGGTGCTGGGATTCTTTTTTCAGATGAATCCCGAGGACGCGCTGCATATCTCGCCGGAAGAGCTTGAAATCCACACCCGGCAGATCGCCGGCGCCCGTTATACCCTTGAGCGGTTCAGTTCGGACCGGGCCAGGGAGGCATGGCTTTACCGGGTGGCGGCCCCTCAGTCCAACATCCGGCGGATTTCGGAAAGCACCCCCTATGCCGGTTATTTTAACAAGCTGGCCGATCCGGATGGCGTGGTGCGCCGCATGACCATGGTCATGCAGTTCAACAACACCCTTTATGCCCCCCTTTCCCTGAAAGCGGTGTCCGCCTATCTGGACCAGCCCACGGCCATTTCAGTGGAAGAGGATTACGGCGTGGCCTCCCTGCAACTGGGGGATCTCGCCATTCCAGTGGATGAGCGGGGCGACTTTTTGATCAACTACCGGGGGCCGGAAAAGACTTTTCCCCATATCCCGGTCACCGATATTCTCAATGACCAAGTGGATGAAAGCCTGATCCGGGACAAGGTTGTCCTGGTTGGAGCCACGGCCATCGGCATTCATGACGAGTGCGTGGCGCCGGTGGCCAAGGTGTTTCCCGGACCCGAGGTCCATCTTAACGTGATCGATTCCATCCTGAACAAGGACTTTCTGTTTCATCCGGCCTGGGCCGCCCTGTTTGACCTGGTGGTCATTGTGTGCGGCGGCATGCTCCTGGCCTATGTGCTGCTCAAGGCCAGCGCCCTGACCGGCGGCATCGTGATGATCGCCATGTTCGGCGGATATGTGTGGCTGTGCCAGTATTTCTTTACCCACATGGGCTGGCTTCTCAATATGGTTTATCCCCTGTGCGTGTTTCTGGCCGTTTACGTGCTGGTGACTTCTTATAAATACCTGTCGGAAGAGGGGCAGAAAAAGTTTATCAGGGAAGCCTTTTCCAAGTATCTGTCGCCGGACGTGGTCAATCAGCTGATATCCTCTCCCCACAAGCTGGTCCTGGGCGGCGAGCGCCGGGAAATCACCGCTTTTTTCTCGGATGTTCAGAGCTTTACTTCCATTTCCGAAAAACTGGCGCCAGAGGAACTGGTGGAGCTGCTCAATGACTTTTTAACCGAGGTCACGGATATCATCATGCGTCACAAAGGGGCGGTGGACAAGTTTGAGGGCGACGCGGTGATCGCCTTTTTTGGCGCGCCCAACGATCTCCCCGATCATCCCAAAGCGGCCTGCCTTGCCTGCGTGGATATTCAGAAACGCATGGTCGAGCTTCGGGCGAAATGGCGGGCGGAAGGCAAGCCGGAACTCAAGGTGCGCATTGGTCTTTATTCCGGCACGGCGGTGGTGGGCAACATGGGGTCTCGAAACCGCATGGACTACACCATGATGGGCGACACCGTGAATACCGCGGCCCGGCTGGAGGGTGTCAACAAAATTTATGGCACCTACACCATGATCGGCCAGCCCACCTATGAAGCCGCGGCCGGCGCCATTTTTGCGCGGGAGCTGGACGCGGTTACCGTGGTGGGTAAAAAAATACCGGTGGCCATTTACGAGGTGCTCGGCCGCCGGGATGACGTGAGTGAAGCCGTGGTAAAAACCACCGAGGCCTATGCGAGAGGGCTTGCGGAATACCGGCATCGAAACTGGGACAAGGCCATTCAGGAGTTTAACGAGGCACTGGCCGTCACTCCTGAAGACGGTCCCAGCCTGGCCATGATCCGGCGCTGCGAGGCGTTTCGCGTCAACCCGCCGCCCGAAGACTGGAATGGTGCCTACTCCATGACCACCAAGTAGTATGCAAAGCAAACCCTTGTTGATCACTTATGTGTAAATCGGTGGCACGCTTTTTTGTTGTTCTTTTTCTGGCGATGGTTTTTTTGAACCTGCCACGCACGGCGGCGGGTCAGACCGTCACGGACAGCGCGGTTTTTTTCCAGCAGGCTGAAACACACGTGGCATCGGGCCGCTACCTGGAGGCCCTGGGCCTTTATCAAACAGTGGCTGATATTGCGGCGGACCCGGCGGAAAAAGCCAGGGCCATGCTGATGGTGGGCTTTATCTATACCCAGTACCTGGATCAGCATGAAAAGGCCCAGATCTATTTTGACTACATTCTTTCCACCTGGCCTCAGACCCCGGCCGCCGAAGACGCCATGTACCGCAAGGGCATGGTGCTTTATCAGGCCGAGCGGTATGACCAGGCCTTTGATGTTTTTACCGCTTATCAAAACCGCTATCCTGAATCCCGGCGCGGCCACTCCGCCCGTGTGTGGGCCGAAAGCGCCTTGAACCTTGCCGCCACGCGGGAGCTTCGTATGAAGCGCGAGAGCCTCGCGTTGGCGCGAAAAGACACCGCTATCCGGGTATTGATCGCGGAAAAAGAAAATGCGGTTGAGGTGGCATCCAACCAGCCGTTCATAATCGCGGAGACGGCATCCGGCCGCTCCCTGTTCCAGGCGAAGCGGGCCGTCATCGGCGTTTCAGGAGGCCGTCTGGTGATCAACAACCGGCGCCTTGAAACCGGCTCCTGCCGGCTGACGCCCAGGCAGGGAGAGACGCTTGCCGTGAACCAGACCCGGTACAGGGGCCACGTGGTGGCCTTTTGCGACGTGGACGGGGTATCGGTGGTCAACCATGTGGATATCGAGCCCTATCTTTACGGCGTGGTGCCCCGTGAAGTGCCGGCCTCGTGGCCAATGCAGGCCCTTATGGCCCAGGCCGTGGCTTCCCGGACCTATGCCCTGTATATAAAACAGAAAAGCGAAGACCAGCCCTATGACGTCAAGGCCACGGTGGCCTCCCAGATGTATGGGGGATATGACGCGGAGATGCCCGGCACCAGCCAGGCCGTGGACGCCACCCGGGGCCAGGTCATGACCTACAACGGCAACCTGATCGTGGCCTATTTTCACGCCAACAGCGGCGGATACACCGAGGGGCCGGAAAACGTCTGGGGCGCGGCCCTTCCCTATCTGGCGGCCCGGCCGGACCGGTACAGCGACGGGGCGCCGGGCGGTACATGGGAGTATTACCTGCCTTATGAGGAGGCCCAGCGGCAGCTGGGCCGATACGGCATTCATGTTTCCGGCGTCCGGGGGCTTCTGTTCAATGGGAAAAGCACTTCCGGAAGGGTTCGGGATGTTTCCGTGGTATCGGACGCCGGCACCTGGAACATGTCGGGCAACAGTTTCAGGCTGGCCATCGGCAGCACAAAACTCAAAAGCATGTGCTTTGACGCTTCCCGCCAGGGCCAGGGGGTTCTGTTTCAGGGTGCCGGATACGGCCACGGGGTGGGCATGAGCCAGTGGGGGGCCAGAAAAATGGCCCTGGAGGGACAGGATTATAAAACCATTCTACATCATTATTACAGGGGCATTGCCATCGCCTCCCTGCAACAGCCGTAACCCGGGGGGTTCGCGGGGCGGATGGGTAATATAATAAATTGTTTTTATTTATAAAAACTATTTCGGAAATCTGATGACAGGGTAAGAAAAAGATAGTATAGTCTTGAGCTGTAAAAAAACGACAACCTGTCGGAGGTGGAATTTTCCGCCGCCGGCGTCAACGCAAATCAAAAATGTTTTAACGATCCGTATGTAACATCCAAATCAACCAACACAAAACACATAGTTGTTTTTAAAACAGGAGGCTGTGATGAAAAAAAGAGCGTATCGCATTGGTATGATGGCCGTGTTGTTTCTGCTGGTTCCCGTATGGGGATTCTGTCAGTGGGGGGATGCGCTGGTTGATACCATGCCCAACGGATCGGTCAACTGGTCGGCCGGCGTTATTCAGGCAAAAGGCATCGGCGCCCCGCCGGAAAACCTTTACGGCAAGCCCCAGGCCCGGCCCATGGCGCTGAGGGCGGCCCAGCTGGACGCCTATCGCAACCTGCTTGAAATCACCCAGGGCGTGCGGGTGAACAGCACCACGCTGGTAAAGAATTTTGTCACGGAAAACGATATCATCATGACCAAGGTGGACGGTCTGGTCAAGGGCGCCCAGGTGGTCAACACGGAGTACATGTCGGACGGCACCGTTGAGGTGACGGTTCAGATGAGCTTAAACGGTGAACTGGCCCAGGCAGTCCTGCCTCCGGATTTCGGCACGATGCCGACGCCGCCGGTTGCGCCGGGCATGACGATGCCTGCCGCACCCGCTCCGGCGGCTCCCGCGCCTGCCACTTCCCCGGTCTATACCGGTCTGGTGGTGGATGCCAAGGGCCTGGGAGCAAAGCCGGCCATGGCCCCCAAAATTGTTGATCAGGAAGGCAAGGAGGTCTATGGCTCGGCCTACGTGAGCCGGGAGTATGCCATTAGCCAGGGCATGAGCGGATATTCCAAGCAGCTGGAATCGGCCAGGGCCAACGAGCGGGTGACGGACAATCCCCTGGTGGTCAAGGGACTGAAAACCGATGGACCGGGCCAGTGCGATATCGTGATCAGCAACGCCGATGCCGCCATGCTGAAGAAAACGTCGGAAAGTCTGTCTTTTCTTGAAAAATGCCGGGTCATGATTGTTGTGGACTGATACAACGCGGCATAACGCGCCCCGTTTTTTCTAGCGGGGCGCGGTTTTGGCCGGCCGCTGCCGGCCGGTTTAACGGATCATTCAGGGAGGTATACCATGCGGTCAAAAACCGTTCTTTATTTTGCGGCTTTTATCGGTCTGGTGTTTCTGTTTGCCTGCGGCCCCAAAGCGGTTGCGCCGGAAGCACAGATGGACACGCCGGAGCACCATGTGACCAACGGCAACAAGTTTTTGAAATCAGGTAACCTGGACGAGGCTTTTGCCGCCTTTACCCGGGCCGCCCAGCTCGACCCCAGATATGCCCCGGCCCATGTGGGACTGGGTCTGGTGCATGGCAAAAAGGGCGCCTTTGACAAGGCCTTTGACGCCATGGATATGGCCGCCAAATATTCCAAAACCGACGCCCAGCATGCCGAGACCCATGTGGGCTATATTCGTCTTTATACGATGGGCGGGCCGGCGGTGGATGCGGAATGGCTGAGTAAGGCCGCCGCCCGTTTCGAGCGGGCCCACAAGCTGGTCCCCCAGGACCCGGCTCCCTATTATTACATGGGAATGGCCTATCGCAACGCCTATCGCTTTTCTGACGCCGCCGCCATGTTCAAGGCGGTGCTGGACCTGGACAAGGGCTTTGTGGAAGAGGCGGACCGGGAGTATGCCGTGATGCAGCGCATCGAGCGGGCCATGCCCGGCACGACGGTGGGCAAGAAGATCGCCCTGCTGGATTCCATCACCCGGGCCGATGTGGCCGCGCTTTTCATCGAGGAGCTTCAGGTGGATCAGCTGTTTGAAAAAAAGACGGCCAAAGCTTTTGACACCGCCTTCAAGGCCCCGGGAACGGCGTTTAAAACCGGCGAGTATGTCAAGGCCCCGGCCGTCACCGACATCGCCGATCATGTGCTGCGCCAGGACATCGAAGCCGTGGTGCGTTTGCAGATCAAGGGCCTGCAGCCGGGTCCGGACCACACCTTTGAGCCGAACAAGGCCATCACCCGGGCCGAGTTTGCCATGATGATCGAGGACATCCTGATCAAGATCACGGGCGACAACTCCCTGGCCACCAAGTTCATCGGCACCGAGTCGCCTTTTCCCGATCTGCGCAGCGACCTGGCCTTTTTCAATGCCGCCATGGTGTGCGTCACCCGGAACATCATGGAGACCGTGGACACCGCCACCGGCGAGTTCCGTCCCCAAGGGATGGTCCCGGGCGCGGATGCCCTGCTCAGCATCCGCCAGATGAAGGTGCAGCTCAATAAATAGCAAGTGATCAGGACAGGAAGCAAGCCATGAAACACATGAAGAATGTCTGCGGCATCGTGCTGGCGGTGATAGCCGTCTGCCTGTTATGTTCGCCGGTTTGGGCCGGGCCCGTGGGCGTGGGCATCAGCAGTGGCGGCACGGCCCAGATCACGGCCCTTGAGGGCACCGCCGCCCTGGTGGACGCCCAGAACAAGGCGCTGAGGTCCCTGGCCAGGGGCGACAGCCTGAAACAGGGGGACCGGGTCAAGGTGGGCGAGAACGCCAAGATCGAGATCAGGCTTCCGGACGGCAGCTTTGTGCGGTTTGACGCCGGCAGCCTGTTTGAAATCAAGGCCATGGCCGTGGATTCCCGGGACGGGAGGCGGAACATCAACGTGAACGTGGTGTTCGGCAAGATTTGGGCCTCGGTTTCCAAAATGGTTTCCGGCCGGGACCGGTTTGACGTATCCATGAAGACCACCACGGCCGGTGTGCGGGGCACCGTTTACCGCGTCAACGTGAACAGCGATGATTCGGCCATTGTCAAGGTGTATGACGGCACCGTTGATGTCAAGGGAGATCCCGGTCAGGGCGTCCCCGCCCCGCAGTCCCCCGGCGCACCTTCCAGCCTTGCCCCCCATCCGGTGGCCGGCCCCTCACCCGTGGCGGGCCCTCACCCGGTGTCCATGGAGCAATGGGTTTATACCCTGAAGGCCATGCAGCAGATCATCATCCGGCCCGACGGCACCGCTACCCCGCCGTTCCGCTTCTCCTATGAGGCGGACCGCAACGACTGGGTGGACTGGAACCGGCAGCGGGACGCCGACGCAGGCATTCCTGTGCCCGCGCCTCCGGCAAACGGGCCCGACGCCAGCCCCTCTCCGGCGCCGCCCGAAGTGTCTCCGGCAGCGCCTGAATCCAATCCGTAACATAAACACCGGGCGCGCAAAGAAAAAGGCTTTTTTGCGCGCCCGGTCTGTTTTTAAAAAGGGGTTTTGATCATGTCGGAAAAGAAAAAACCGGATCCTCCGGACCTGAGCCGGTGGACCCCGGTGGAGGAGGTAATTTTCAGGCGGCGCAGTATCCGGGCCTTTAAGAAGGAGCCGCTGCCGGACTTCATGATCCGTCGCATCCTGGAGGCCGGCCGTTTTGCCCCGTCCGCCGGCAACGCCCAGCCCTGGAAGTTTATCGTGGTCAAGAGCCCCGAGATCCTCGCGGAAATGGAAAAGGACGCCATCCGGATCACCAAGCTGCTGATGTGGTTTATCGACTACACCCGCACGCCGTTGCGGCGCCTGCTTTTAAAGCCATGGGCGAAATTTATCATCCGTATGAACCACAACGAACTGCATCCGGTTCCCATGGGCCTGATGCGGTCCATTGCCAAGGATGAATGCCCGGTGTTTCATCATGCCCCCACCCTGATCCTGCTGCTGGAAGACCGGCGGGGGGTTTCCTGCCCGCCCACCGATATCGGCATCTGCGGCCAGAACATGGTGCTCGCGGCCCACAGCATGGGCGCCGGCACCTGCTGGATCGGCCTGATCAAGCTGCTGATGTACTATCCAAAATGGAGAAGATTTTTCGGGGTAAAGTACCCCTACCGGCTCAACGACTGCATTGCCGTGGGATGGCCCAAAGTCCGTGCCGACGGCCCCGTTCCCAGGGAAAAGCAGGTGGTTCAGTGGTTTGTGGACGGCATGAACAGGCCGCCCAGAATTGAAGAACAGGGGGAATAGCCGATGACACAGGCGACCGTAAAACCGTGGACGAAGATTCCCGACTACATCAACGCCGCGGAGATGACTACCGGCGTTCTCGCCTTCAATGAAGAGACCTGCAAGCGGTGCGGCATCTGCTCGTTCATCTGTCCGGCCCGTTCCATCAAAAGCGACCGGGGGCCCATGAAATGGAAGGACGGGATGCCGTGGCTGGCCGCGACCGCGCCCGGCGTCACCAACTGCATTGCCTGCGGCTGTTGCCTGGCCGCCTGTCCGGAAGGGGCCATCTCCATCACGAGGTGGTTTAACCCCGGGTTCTTTTATCAGCGGCTCTCCCAGACCGGCGACATGGTTTACCCGAAGTGCTACAGGGAAACGGACCCGCCGCCGGTGTCGGATCAGCCGGCGCCGGACCCGGACATGCTCAACCCCCGGTATGGATCCCGCGAGCAGTGGCGCATGCGGGCGAACCGGCTGCGAATGGCGGGCAACCTGGTTTTCGGCGGCACCCGGTTTTTTATGGACCAGGCCGCTCAGGGCCGGCTGTGGTCCACACTAAGGGGGTTGTTGTCCAAAACACCGTCCGACATTTCCTGGGCCAACCTGCTGGAAAACAACACCCGCCAGGTGCCGGACAAAACTTTTCTGCTTTACCGGGACGAGGTTTACACCTACCGGCAGATGAATGACCGGGCCAACCGGGTCGCCAATTATCTTTTGTCCCATGGCGGCGGGCAGGGGGCCGGGGTCGGCATTCTCATGCGCAACTCCCCCCGTTTTCTGGACGTCTTTTTTGGAGCCCAGAAAATCGGCATGTACGCGGTGCCCATCAATCCGGAACTCAAGGGCGACGGCCTGGCCTACATCGTCAATCACAGCGACATCGGCCTGCTGGTGGTCGACGCCGAGCTGCTGGATACGATCAGTGCCGTTGCGGGGAAGTTTGAACGGCTCAAAACGATCGTCGTAAACGACATCGAGGCCGAAGCCCAGGGAACGGCCGTTCCCGACGGCATGGGCCGGCTGAGCCAGGCCTATGCCGATTTTTCGTCAAGGCATCCGGGCATCGGGCACCGGCCGGAAGACATCTGCATGATCATGTATACATCCGGAACCACCGGCCCGCCCAAAGGGGTCGTGTACCGGTATAATAAAACATCGGTCAGGCTGATGTCACTGGCGGCCCACCTGATGTTAAAGCAGAGCGATATTTACTACACCCCCTATGCCCTGTGCCACGGCAACGCGCTGCTGGCCACCACCACCATGACCATGGGCGTTAAGGCCACCATGGCCCTGGCAAGAAAGTTTTCCGCCAGCCGTTTCTGGGAAGATGTACGCCGGTACCGGGCCACGGTGTTCAACACCATCGGCTCGATTATTCCCATTCTCATGAAACAGCCGGAAAAGCCCGATGACGCCGACAACCAGGTCCGCTTTGTCACATCCTCCGGGTGCCCGCCCGAGATGTGGGGGCCTTTTGAAAAGCGGTTCGGTGTCAGGCTGTATGAGGCCTACGGCGCCATCGATGGCGGCGGCAAGGGCATCTTTAACTTCGGCACGGCGCCGACCGGTTCTCTGGGCCGCATTCCCCGCGTGGTCAAGTACCGGCTGGTGGATGGCAAGGGAAGGGATGTGCCTGTCGGCGTGCCGGGCGAACTGCTGTTTGAGGCCAAAAAAGACTCCGGTCGGGTGGAGTATTATAAAAACAGGGACGCCACGGAAAAAAAATCCGGGGACGGGTGGCTGCACACCGGGGACCTGGTGAAACAGGACATCAACGGGTTTCTTTATTTTGTGGGCCGCAATACCGAATCCATGCGCAAGGGCGGGGAAAACGTGTCCGCCTATGAGGTGGAGCAGGTCATCATGGACCATACGGCGGTGGAGGAGGCGGCGGTTTATGCCGTGCCTTCGGACCTGGCGGAGGACGACATCATGGCCGCCGTACGCCTGGTGGCCGGAAAGACCCTGGCACCGGAAGACCTGATATTGTTTCTTTCCGACAGGCTTGCCAGGTTTGCCGTTCCCCGGTATGTCCGGTTCGTGGAGGAGTTCCCCAAGACCAGCTCCCACCGGATCATCAAGGGCGTTCTGGAAAAGCAGGGGGTCACGCCGGACACGTTTGACGCGCAAAAGGCATAGGCGGGATTCCCGCCTGCCGCTTACACAGGTGGAGGCATCATGATATCACGTGCGGAAAAAGTCTTGCGGCTCAGGCAGACACCGGCCTTTGACGACATGTTTATCAGTCTTAACGCGGCGCCCGGCATTCCCGCCGGCATGGTCCGGGAAACCCGGGAGGTGGTGGCCCTGGCCCGGAAGTTCAACGAGGAGGTGGTCCGGCCCTATGCCGGGGACCTGGACCTGAAGATGAACGCCGACCCGGATTTTATTCCCTATGAGTTTGTTTCCAGGGCCAATGAGTGGGGGTTCTATTCCCTGTGGATTCCGCGGGTTTTCGGGGGCAGGGGATACAGCATGCCCAGCATGTCGATTTTCGTGGAGGAGGTCGGTTCGGCCTGCCTGGCCATGGCCAACCTCATCGGCGTTCATTATCTTGGAGTGGCCACGCTTTGCGCCACATGGAACGCCCGCATGATCAACCGGCTGTGCCGGGACGTGGCCGCCGGTGAAAAAAACGGGGTGCCCTGCCTGATCTCCCTGGCCATCACCGAGCCCGGGGCCGGCACCGACGTGGAGGAGGTGGACCTGGTGGACCGGGCCAATCTCGGTTGCCTTGCCCGGCGGGTGGAGGGCGGATATGTGGTCAACGGCACCAAGATATTTATTTCCAACGGCCATATTTCCACCTGGCACATGCTCATCACCTATACCGATCTTGAAAAACCTTCGGAAAACACGGTGATGCTGGCGGTGAAAACCGGGGACAGGGGGTTTTCCTTCGGCCGGATGGAGCACAAGCTGGGCCAGAAAGGATGTCCGGCCAGCGAACTTGTCTTCAAGGACTGTTTTGTGCCAGACGAGCGGGTCTGTTTCGGCTGGGACCTGCCGGATGCCAAACCCAGGCGTGGCCGCAGGGCCGCCACCATGCAGGTCATCGATTTCGTGGTGTCCGCCACCCGGGCCGGCGTAGGGGCCTTTGCCACCGGAGGGGCCCGGGGCGCCTTTGAAGCGGCCCTGGCCTTTGCAGCCGAAACGGAAGTCAACGGCAGGCTGCTGATCAATCACGAGTGGGCCCAGTGCCTGCTGGCCGAGATGTATAAAAACGTGGTGGTTTCCCGGCTGACCTACATGGAGGCCAATTACGCCAACGGCCAGTACGGCTTTTACCGGCTGATGCAGCAGAAGATCATGTTTTATTATCTGAAGTATGTACCGGCCTTTATTATTGAAAAAATCATATCCCCCCTTCTGGAAAACCCGGCTGCCACCCGGCTGCTGCGCCGGATAATGGCCGACGGCCAGACCGACGAGGAGATGGAGCGCTGCTCGGGCATGGCCTCGCTTTCCAAGTTTGCCGCCTCGGATGCCGGCATTAAGAACTGTCATCTGGCTCTGGAGATGATGGGCCAGGCCGGGCTGCGGCACGACCGGCGGGCGGAAAAGATCCTGCGCGACGCCAAGCTTTTGCAGATTTATGAAGGCACCAACCAGCTCAACCGGCTTAACCTTTTCAAAAACCTCATCGGCAGGGACTATCCCCAGGCAAGGGTTTTTGAGGAATAGCGGCCTTTCCCGGTCAGGGCCGGGTCAGCATCATGTTGTCGATCAGCCGGCAGTTGCCCACGCGGACCGCCAGGGCCATGAGCGCGGGCTTTTCAATGACGGTCACGTCTTCCAGTGTGTCCGGGTCGCAGATGGCCACATAATCAATGGCGGTTTCGGAAAAACCCGCAATCAGGCCGCGGGCCGCTTTGATAAGGGCGGCGGCTTCTGTTTCGCCGGACGCGACCATTTGCCGGGCCAGCATCAGAGACCTGTAAAGCGAAAGGGCCGCGGGCCGCTGTGTGGGTTCAAGGTAGGTGTTGCGGGAGCTCATGGCAAGGCCGCCGGGTTCCCGCACAATAGGCGCGCCCAGTATCTCGATGTCGAAATTCAGGTCCTTTGCCATGCGGCGGATCACGGCCAGCTGCTGAAAGTCCTTTTCCCCGAAAATGGCCACGTGGGGCTTGACGATGTTGAACAGTTTGGCCACCACGGTGGCCACCCCGCGAAAATGGGTGGGCCGGAAGACGCCGCACAGGTGGTTGGGAAGCGACTCCAGCGACACATAGGTCTGGAATTTTGTTTCGTAAAGATCGGCGGTGTCCGGCGCGAAGATGACATCCACCCCCTCTTTTTCCGCGGCCCGGGCGTCTTTTTCAAAGCTTTTCGGGTAGGCGTCAAAATCCTCGCCCGCGGCGAACTGGGTGGGGTTGACAAAGATGCTGAGCACCAGGTGGTCCCCGCGTTGTTTTCCTTTTTGCAGCAGGGACATGTGGCCTTCATGAAGAAATCCCATGGTGGGCACAAAAGCAATGGTTTTTCCCTGTTTCCGCATGCGGTTCGCGTGGGCCTGCATGTCGGCGGCGGTTTTTATGATGTCGATGGCGCGGCCTCCTTTGTTGAAAAAGCGGTCGTTGTTGAAGCGCCATTATAGTGCCCCTCGGCGGGGCTGTCAAAACAGAAGGACAGGCACAACAGGCTGTCGGCTGAAGCGTGAAGCACGGCGGGTGAGTCTGTTTTGTGTTTGACTTTTAATAAGAAAAAGAATAGTAAAACAGTGTTACGGCCCGGTGGTTAAAGGTTTTTCGGTTTTTGCGCTTTTGCCACAAACATGGCATGTAACTGATCAGACCCTGCACCGGGAAAACACAATACCGGCAGGCCGTTCTAAAAACCTTCCGTTTGTGTCATATCCCCGGCCATTTGTAAAAAACAGCATACTATATGGAGTAAAGACAATGAAACATCGAATTTGTCAATTGGGAATCGCGGTTGTCTGCTGCCTCTGGGCGGTCGGAGCTCATGCTCTGGTCGGCAATATTCAGCTGCTCAACCGCTGGCCGGCGGCGCCACCCAATACGATTGCAACCGCCAATATCAGCGGCACCGATTATGTTTTTGTGGGAGACGGAGAGGTTGTGTCTGTCTATGACACCACGCCGACGCTGCTTTACCGATTCAATGTGGCCCTGTCGACGGAAGCGGATCTGGACCAGGTCGGGGAAGTGTCTGGAACAGAAGGCATTTATGGTCTTTACTACGCGGACGACCACCTGTATGTGGTCTGCGGCAACGAGGGCTTGCAGATTTTTGATGTGTCGGATCCCTTGAATGTCGGGGCTCCCAAAAGCGTGTATATACCCAAGAAAGAGTTGGGCCGGGCTAACGCTTCGGAAGTGATGGTGAAGGGTAATTATGCTTACCTGGCGTATTCGCGACTGACCACCGAAGGGTATGACAGCGGTATTCAGGTTGTCAATGTGACCGACAAGACCGCCCCCACACTGACGGGAGAGAGCGAGCTTCCCGATACCTTTGCTGACATTAAGAGAGTCCAGGGAATCTGTGTGGACGAAGTGCCGGCAGGCAGCGGGAACTACTATGTTTTTGCGGCGGATATATACAACGGTCTGGCGATTTTCGATGTTACCAACCCCGCAAAGCCGAAGGCCGAAGCGGTCTGTTATTTTCCCTATGCCTATGATGTGGCCGTGGCCGAGGTGCCGGCGGGCAGCGGGAACTATTACGCCTATGTGGCGGATGACTTTGCCGGACTGCGAATCGTCTCTTTTAATCCGGCGGACTTTACCGATGAAGTGGACGTTCTTTATGGCAACGAGGGGGATGAAATACCCACATGTCAGTATGGCGGCGTTCTTACAAAGGCCCTGGCCGTGACGGTTGACCCGGCAAGGGCATTGGCCTTTATCGGAGACATGAACTACGGGCTGGTGGTTATCGACGTGTCGGATGTGGACAAAATCAACACGGTTCCGGGGGGCGTGGAACTGACGGGCTATGTGAACAATTATGCCACTGACATGACCGGGGCATACAGTGTGGCCGTTGTTACCGGCGGCGCCAACCCCGATGTGTATGTGGCTGACACGACCATGGGTTTTCAGCGGGTGCTGGTGGTGGACCCCATGGACAGAGGAACATGGGTGGTCACCGGTGTGGCGGATACCAGCACCCCGGCAGATGCCGACGCCCTGTTCATTGACGCGGAGGCCAATTATATTTATATGGTGGATGACGACGCCGTCAATGGTGGCTATAATGAAGGGCTGAGAATTTTTTATGCTGTTATTTCAGAGGAATATATTACGTTTCTGTTCAAGGGCAAGCTGCCCACCAGCGGGGAGGCCAAAGATGTGTTTGTTTCCGACGGTTATGTTTATGTGGCCGACGGCTCCCAGGGATTGAAGATTATTGATCCGGGATTGCCGGAGAAAAACGAGCTCGTGGTTCAGCCTGTACTTAAGGGAAGTTGTGTCGTGGCCGGCGGCGCTGGGGATGCCATGGGGGTTTTTGTGTCAGGCGACTATGCTTACGTGGCAGCCGGCTCCGGCGGACTGAGCATTATCGACATTTCAAAAAAGAAGGCTCCCGTTGAAAAGGCGGTGCTGGGTGGTGCCAGCATTTCGGATGCCCGGGCGGTGTGTGTATCCGGAAACTATGCCTATGTGGCCGATGGCGCAAACGGGTTGAGGATAGTGGACATTTCCACCAGAACCGCCCCGGTGCTCGTCAAAACGGTTGCGCTTGCCGGAACGGCCCAGGGCGTTTTTGAACTCAGGGGCCGCGTTTATGTCGCTGCCGGAAGCGCGGGATTTCATGTGGTGGTCGTCTCGGATCCGGCGGAAGCAAAGCGGGTCAGCGGATATGGTGCGGCCCCTTTTGAAGATGTTAAGGGGCTGTTTGCCGCCATTTCCGACGAGAGTCCGGCCGTGGATCTGCTCTGGGTCGCCACGGGCCAGTCTGGCATGGGGTTTTTTACCTATCCGCCCGATGTCCCGCCGCAGATGGTCGTTCACTTTGACACCTTTGGTGACGCGCAACAGGTCTCCGTTTTCGGGGATTTTGCTTTTATCGCGGACAGCGCCGGCGGACTTCTGGCCACCACGGTGACCACTCAGGCAGGCGATCCCACGGACGAGGGGTGGGACTGGCTGGCCGGGGTAAAGCCTGTCAATCTTCATGCCACCACCTATTCCAGCTCATCGGGATGCGCCGTGGAGTCTCTTTTCCCGACGATTGAAAAGCCGATGGGGTTTCTAAAAGGATTGTTCAAGTAGGGGTTCGTCATGCCGACGCTTTTTTGACAGGCAGGTCTTGTTTCTGGTAAACAGATGGATGTTCAAGGCAGGGGTGTAGCACCGGATCTTTTAACTTTTTAATAAATGGGGCGAATATGGCAGGCGTCAACAAAGCGATTATCATCGGAAGACTGGGAAGAGACCCGGAGGTTCGCTATACTCAGGACGGCCGGGCCGTGGCCAGTTTCAGTGTGGCCACATCCGAGGAGTGGAAGGACAAGGACTCCGGCGACAAGAAGGAACGGACCGAATGGCACCGGGTGGTGGCCTTCGGCCGGCTGGGCGAGATCTGTGGCGAATATCTTGCCAAAGGACGGCTGGTTTATGTGGATGGCCGGCTTCAGACCCGGTCCTGGGAGAAAGACGGCGTCACGCGTTACACAACGGAGATCGTGGCATCCAACATGCAGATTCTGGAATCCAAGTCGGGCGGTGCCTCCGGCGGCGCCGGACCCATGGGTGAGCCTGTTTCCGATGATCCGGGGGTTCCGGACGATATTCCTTTTTAAAATCGGAATGTCCTGTTTTTTCGGACGCTGGCGGGCATGAAAATTCGGTCTTTTTGAACCTGCTGAAGTCCGGTTTGGCCCGGATGTGGTGACATGTGACAGGTGGGATCGCAGGAAGCAGCCCTTTCTCCCCGCCTCTCGGCGGTAAGGAGCATGTGCCTGGGATTTAAGACTTCTTGTCTTCTATCTTTTCCTTTTCCTTGTCGTCGGCCTCGACCTCAGAGGTGGCTTTTTTAAAATTCTTGATACCCTTGCCGATGCCCGCGCCGATCTCGGGCAGCTTGCCCGCTCCGAAAATGATCAGCACAATTACAAGGATGACGATCAGTTCCGGCATGCCGATTCCAAACATGGTGGACCTCCCTTTTTCCGCTGACGCGGTCTGTTGGATAAAGATTGCGCAGTGCGCAGCGATGGTTTTAAATATCACGGTGGATGGAGCGATGTCAAACAAACGATGGGATACCGCAAAGCAGTAACACCAGCTTCTGCGCGTGTTCCGTCAGTTAAAATATGCCAGGTAAGGTAACCCATGAAACAACCCTTTTATCCGGACCGGCGGGTGGCCCTGATCGGCAGCCTGCCCATGACCGACCATGCGGCCGCCACGCGGCTGGTGTTTGAGCACGCGCCCGATATTCCGCTGTGGGTCCAGCTGCCGGCCTATCCGGCCGAGGGCATGCTGGCCCAGTTTCTTCCCGGCTTTCCCGGGGCGTGTGAACGAAACGGCAGGCTGTTTATAAACACGGGGGACCCCGCGTTTCATGACGGTGTGCTGGGCTTTTATGAAGCCTGCCTGTCCGCGGAGCAGGACCCGGCGCGGAGGGATGACTCCGTGTTTGCCCTTGACACCACCGTGGCCGCCGGGTTTTTCGAGTTTCTGGCGCAGGCCCGTCCCGTTGCCGATCGCCTGATTGCCGTCAAAGGCCAGATCACCGGGCCGTTTACCTTTGCCACGGGCGTGACGGACGACCATGGCCGGGCCCTGTTCTACGACGACCAGCTCCGGGACGTGGCGGTCAAGCTGATCGCGGCCAAGGCCCGGTGGCAGGCCCGTCGCCTGGCCAGCCTGGGCCGTCCGGTGATCGTCTTTTTCGATGAGCCGGCCCTGGCCGCTTTTGGATCTTCGGCCTACATCAGCATATCCCGTACCGATGTGGCGGCCTGTTTTGAGGAAGTGTTTGCCGCGGTGCATGCCGAGGGTGCGCTGGCCGGCGTCCATGTATGCGCCAATGCCGAGTGGGACCTGATTCTGAAATCGTCGGCCGACATCGTCAGCTTTGACGCTTATTCTTTTTTTGACAAGTTTGTGCTTTACGCGGCTGACATTAAACGCTTTATTGAACAGGAAAAAATTCTGGCCTGGGGTATTGTGCCCACCGGAGACAAGACGGCGATACACGCGGAGACCAAAGACTCCCTGGTGGCGCGCTGGCACGACCAGGCCGCCCAGGTTGAGGCCCTCGGCATTGACGGGAAAGCCATCAACCGGCTTTCGCTGATCACGCCCAGCTGCGGCACCGGCTCTCTGGACATGGACTCGGCCCTGCGCGTGCTGCAACTGACCGCCGGCGTTTCAAAAGCGTTGCGGGCTGAACAATAGAAAAACATGAACGATGAATGAGGGCGCGACGGCGCAAAGGATTCGATTTCGATCCCGATAGCGATTTCGATTTGGATACCAGGCCTTGTACCGGCTTGCATGGGCTTCAATCGGTTTTTAATACCATATTCATACGAGGTGTTACATGAGTGAAGGCGAAAGGTTTACCGGCGCCAGCCGGTATGTGTTAGACAGCGAGCTGGCCCAGATCGTCAATGTTTCCATGGCCCTGGAAATGCCCCTGCTGCTGAAGGGCGAGCCGGGAACGGGCAAGACCATGCTGGCCTATGCCATTGCCGAGAGTCTGGGCATGCCCCTGATCGTGCTCAACGTGAAGTCCAGCATGAAGCTGGTGGAAGCGCTGTACCAGTACGACACCCTCACCCGGCTCAACGACGCCCGGTTCGGCGACTCCGTGCGGAACGTGAGCAACATTGAGGACTACATTCGAATGGGCAAAATCGGCCAGGCCTTTACCGCGGACGCGCGTACCGTTTTGCTCATCGACGAGATCGACAAGGCCGACACCGACTTTCAGGACGACATGCTCGACGTGCTCGACCAGATGACCTTCGATATCGTGGAGATCGACAAGACCATTCGGGCCAAAAACCGGCCGGTGATCATCATCACGTCCAACGCGAAAAAAGACCTTTCAGACCCCTTCCTGGGCCGGTGCAACTTTCACCACATCGCCTTTCCCGATCCCAAGATGATGCGAAAAATCATTCAGGTCCATTTTCCCGACATCGACGACCTGCTCCTGGACCAGTCGGTAGATGTGTTTTACAAGCTGAGGCAGCTGGAGAGCATTGAAAAGAAACCGGCCACCCGTGAGCTGATCAACTGGATCCGGGCTCTGCGGGCCGACCGGGATTTCAATCCCAAAAAACTGGCCAAAGGCGAGGTGCCGTTTCTGGGCGTGCTGTTCAAAAAAAGCCGAGACTATGAACAGGCCTTTTCCGCGGTGGAACGGCGGCGGTTATTGTAGGCAAAAGCCATGTTTATCGACTTTTTTTATAAGCTCAAGGAGATCGGCGTGCCGGTGACCCCCACCGCGTTTCTTACGCTTCACCGGGCGCTGGCCTTAAACCTCGTTTCCTCCATCGACGATTTTTACACCACCAGCCGAACCGTGCTGATCAAAAGCGAGCGCTACTTCGACCTGTTTGACCAGCTGTTTGCCCACTATTTCCAGGGCGCGGACATGCCCGACCCGGACAACTGGGAAATCGACGAGATTCTGCGGGCCATGCTGGATGAGTGGTTAAAAGACCCCAAAGAGCTGGCCGACATGCTGGGCATCACGCCCGAGGCCCTGGCAAAGATGACTCCGGAAGAGGTGGTGGCTTATTTTAAGGAGCGGTTAAAGGACCAGACGGAACGCCACGACGGCGGCAACCGGTGGATCGGCACCCGGGGCACGTCGCCGGTGGGCCACTCCGGTACCCACCCCGGCGGCATGCGCGTGGGCGGGGTCTCCCGCAACAAGTCCGCGGTCAAGGTGGCCATGGAGCGGCGCTACAGGGATTACTCGCGCTCCGGGCCGCTGACACAGGCCCAGGTGGGCGAGGCGTTAAAGCGGCTTCGCAACCTGGTGCCCACCGGCCCCAGGGACCAGGTCAACATCGACAAGAGCATCTATCACACCGTCAAAAACGGCGGCGAGATCGAGATTGTTTTCGACCGGAGCCTGAAAGACCGGCTCAAGGTGATCCTGGCCATTGACAACGGCGGATGGTCCATGGACCCCTACGTGGAAGTGGTCCAGACCCTGTTTGATTACGCCAAGGCCCAGTTCAAGGAGGTCAAGACCTTCTTTTTTCACAACACGGTCTACGACGCCCTGTGGAAAGACCCCACCCGTTACAAGTCGCCCCAGTGGGTGGCCGAGCTGGTGCGGCTGGACCCGGAGACCCGCTTCATTCTGGTGGGTGACGCCAGCATGGCGCCCTACGAGCTGATGGCCGCGGACGGCGCCATCTACCTGGACAAGCGCGGCGGTTACGGCCTCAAGCAGGCCCGCCGTTCCAGCATCGACAACCTGCGTTTTATCGCCGACACCTTTTCCCACGCCATCTGGCTCAATCCCGTGCCCAGCCGCATGTGGGACTATACCCAGACCATCAGCATGATCCGCCAGGTGTTTCCCATGTTCGAACTCTCCCTGGACGGGCTGGAACAGGCCGTGACCCATTTGATGGCAAAGTAGGCACGGGTGGTTATGTCGCGGCGTTTAATGAAAGCGCCGACAAAGCCGGGTGTTCATGGCTTTTCCTGCCTTCTTAACCTGGATATTTCACGAGTTGATTTGGCCGCAGGGTGAAATTTTCTGACATAAAATTGGCCCACAATGCCTCAAGTCGTTCATGACAGTTTGTGTTTTCGAAAAACGCCCGAAACCAATTATCACACACTCATAAAATTGTTTTTTCTTATTGTGTCCGCAGCCATCACCCTCGGTTGTTCCTTGGGCTGAAGGCCGTCCGTCGGGAATTATGAAGGGTATCCGTCAAAGGTGGCAAGGGGGTTTGACGATCAAGCGTAAGCGTAAGAGCAAGAGCAAGAGCAAGATTAATGGGGAAGAGGGGGTCAGGACTCGAGTTTGAACAGCCGGCGGATGATGTCGAGGTACCGGGTTTTGTCTTTTTTTTCTTCGATCTGTTTTAGAAAAGTGGTGGGGTCGTGAAGCAGTTTGTTGACAATGGCGTCGGTCATTTTATGGACGGTTTCCCGGTCCTGGGCGGGCAGGTGCTTCAAGGCCGACCCCAGGGTTTTGGCGGCTTCGGCATGGGCCATGTCGGCAACTTTTTCCCGCAGCGACACGATGGTAGGCACCACGTCCAGGCTTTCATACCAGGCCCGGAAGGTGAGTACCGCCTCGTCCACGATGCGCTCGGCCCGGATGGCCTCCTGCTGGCGCTGCTTTACGTTTTCATCAATCACCGTCTTTAAATCGTCGATGTCGTACACGTAGGCGTTGGCCACCCGGTTGATCTCGGGGTCGATGTCCCGGGGCACGGCAATGTCGATGAAAAAAATCGGGTTGTTGCGCCGGCCGCGCATCACCTGTTTGACCTGGTCCCGGGTGATCACGAATCCCGGGGCGCCGGTGGAGCTGACCACGATATCCACGGCGCCCAGCATTTCAGGGATCTCCTGAAAGCTGACCGCCTGTCCCTGGTAGCGGCGGGCCAGTTCCACGGCCCGCTCAAAGGTCCGGTTGGCCACAAGAATGCTTTTCACCTGCTGGCCGGCAAAGTGCTCCACCGCCAGCTCGGCCATTTCACCGGCGCCGATCAGCAGCACGCTTTTGCCTTCCAGGGTGCCGAAGATCTTCTTGGCCAGTTCCACCGCGGCATAGCTCACCGACACCGCGCTGTCGCCAATGCCGGTTTCGCTTCGCACCCGCTTGGCCACCAGAAAGGTTTTGTGTATAAGGCGGTTTAAAATAACGCCCGATGTCTTACGCTCCACGGCCAGACGATAGGCGTCCTTGACCTGCCCGAAGATCTGGGGCTCACCCATGATCATGGAGTCAAGCCCGGATGCCACGCGGAAAATGTGGCGCACCGCCGCGTCCGCCTGGTGCAGGTAGAGATAAGGTTCCACCTGCGCCGGCAGAAGACCCTTCTGACGGGTCAGGCAGGCCACGGCGTCTTTTTGGGCGGCCGCCGGGTTATCGGTGGTCAGCAGCACTTCCGTCCGGTTGCAGGTGGAAATCAGGACTGCTTCAAGCACCGACGGCGCGGCGACCAGGGCGTCCAGAGCGGCCGGGGCCTCCCCGGGGGAAAAAGACACCTTCTCCCGCACCTCCACCGGCGCGGTCTGGTGATTGACCCCCGTGAGAAGGATGGTGTGCGAGGAAACGGTATTATCGGGCACGTGGCGGTTCATGGTGTCGGTCATACTTTTGTAAAAATGCCGTGATGGCCCTCCAGCAGGAAATTGACTCCCAGAAAGGTGAAAAGGACCACGAAGAAGCCCAGAATCGCCATGATGGCGGCCCGGCGGCCCCGCCATCCCACCACCAGCCGTTCGTGGAGAAGGGCCGCGTACACCAGCCAGGTGATGCCGGACCATACCTCCTTGGGATCCCATCTCCAGAATTTTCCCCAGACCATGCCGGCGTAGACGATCCCGGTGATCAGGCCGATGGTGAGAAGGGAAAAGCCCACCACCAGGCAGGCGTACCCGGCTGAATCAAGCCGTTCCAGGGACGGCAGCCGCCGGTAGAAAAAGCCCCGCTTTTTCTGCTTGATGGCCCGTTCCTGAATCAGGTAAAAGATACCGGCCCCGCAGGCCAGGGCAAAGGCCGCGTCCCCGGCAAACACCGTGACGATATGAACGACCAGCCATGCGCTGTTGGCCCAGGTTCGAATGTCGGCAATGGGTTCGGCGGCGCGCTCCGGCAGCAGCACCGCCGTCAGCAGGAGGGACAGCACCAGGGGAGACACATAGATGCCGAAAAAATTCAGGCTGAGCCGCCATTGCAGCAGGATAAAAAGTCCGGCCACCGACCATGCCGTCAGGGAAAGGGTCTGGGACAGATTGAAGGCCGGCAGGTGGCCCAGCGCCGCGATCTGAAGGCTCAAGAGAGCGGTGTGGCCGGCAAAACCGGCGGCCAGCAGGCCATACCCCCACCGGTACAGGTTGTCTTTCTGAGAAAACAGAAACACAAAATAGGCGGCCGTGCTCAAGATGTAAAAACCGGCGGCCATGGTGGCGGCGACTGGAATCATCATGGGCGTTTCTTTCCGGGAAGGTTCATTGGAATATAAAATCCTCCGGACTATATCTCAATGCCGAGCCGTTCAAGAGAAAACCCGCTGCCAAGGGTTTTTTCCAGAAGGGCGTCGATTGCTTTTGTTTGCTTTCCCCGGATCATGTCCAGCAGGCCGGCGGCAATCAGTCCCTCAAACAGGCCCTTGTGAGCTTCGGGCGCGTGCGCCTGGGCCAGCAGGACGGTTCGTATCTCTCCCATCAGGGCAAGAAAGGCGGCATACTCGGCGCCGAACTGCTGTTCCAGCTCCTTTCTCAGGTGCTTGGCAAAGGCCGGGCTTTTGCCCGACGTGGAGACAGCGATCTGCAGGTCGCCCTGCTGCACCACCGCCGGCAGAATGAAGTTGCACGCATCCGGCACGTCGGCGATGTTGCACAGCATGTTTTTCCTGTCGGCATCCTCGCTGATGCGGAAGTTCAACGCCGTGTCGCTGGTGGCGCCGATCACCAGGAACATGCCGTCCAGGTCGGAGGCCGCGTAGGGGCGCAGAAAAAGCGTGATCCCGCCTTCCTTGGCCAGCCGGACAAGGGCCGCTTCGGCGGCCAGGGTCACCACCGTGACCCGCGCGCCGCAGGCGACAAGGGTTTTCACCTTGCGGACCGCCACGCCGCCGCCACCCACCACCAGACAGTTTTTGTCTTTTATGTTCAGGCATACCGGATAGTAATTCATGGCAACTCGATTCGCATCAGGTCCTTTGCCGCGCAGACCGTTCCATTATATGCGGTTTTGCACTGTTTCACCACATCCACGGTGTCGCACAGCGGATAAAGGTGGGTCAGCACCAGGGACCGGACCCCGGCCTTTTGCGCCATGGCGCCGGCCAGAGACGGCGTCAGATGGCCGTCCACCTTCCACCCGTCGGGCAACGCTGATTCACATATCATCAGGTCCGCGTCCTTGGCAAGGCTTATCAGGCTGTCGCAGGTGTCGGTGTCGCCGGAATAGACCACCGACACGCCACCCGCGGTCAGGCGAAAGGCGATGCTTTCCGGCCGGTGGTTGACCGGCTCCGTGGCCACGGTAAAATCGTCCCAGGAGCGGGTGTCCGGCCCGGCGGTGTCAAACTCGTCGATGACAAGCAGGCCGTCGGCCAGTTCAATCCATTCGCCGTAGACTCCTCTGAACGCTTCGTAAAACCCGGCAAACCCTTTTCCGCCGGCCATGACCAGGGGGCGGGTTCGCCGGGGGCCGGGGGAATACTTGCCGGCAAACAGCAGGGAAGCTATTTCGCCGGTATGGTCCGGGTGAAAATGGGAGAAAAAGAGGTGGGTTATTTCGTGTATGCCGACGCCTGTCTCCAGCAGCCGGCGCAGGGTGCCGGGGCCGCAGTCGAATAACGATTTTGCGCGGGCGGTTTCCACCAGCACGGCGCAGGCGCTTCTTTCCAGCGACGGCACGCAGGTGCCCGACCCCAGAATCGTGACCCTCATTTTGCGTGTGTCGGACGCGGAGGCCAATAGGTTCTCCTTTATCGGGACGCGAACCGATGCTGGTGTCGCCGGTAATACCACTTTCCATGCAGGTTCTGATACCACCAGGCAAACCGGATGGCGCCGGGCAGGTCCGGAATCCAGAACCGGTCGGGAATGGGTTCGATCGGGGGTTTTCTGCCCGGTTCGACATCGGCCAGAACAAACCCTTCGCCGTCGGCGCGGTCCATGCGGGCCAGAATTCTGCCCTGGCCGTCCGTGATCTGTGTTTCTCCCAGAAAGTGGGACCGGTAGGCAAAGCCGGGCAGCAGGGGCGTTCGGCACTCAAAGTCGCCGGCATGGGCCGCGTGCACCACCGGGCATCCGGTGAGGCGGGCAAACCGGGCCGGGGTTTCCCGCATGATGGTCATGTTTTGTTCCCTCACACGGGGTGAAAAGCCGGGCAGCCATCTGTCCGGCAAACTCCACCAGCAGGAGCCACCCACCACCAGGTCGACGTTGCCCAGCAGCCGCCGGGCCGTGCGGGCGCGGACAAACTCCCAGCACAGAGCCACGCCGATGGAGCCGGCGGGCGTATTCAGTACGCCATCGTCCGCCCCGCCCATATAGTAACAGTTTTCCCACATGGTGGGCTGGTCCTTGTCGTGGGTGTAGATCGTGCCGTCGGCAAAAGCCAGGATGAAGGTATTATATTGATGGGCCCCGCGCCGGGAGATAAAAGAGCCTCCGACCATGCCGTCATGTTCGGCGGCCAGCCTTTTCAGCATGCGGGCCGGCCCGCCGTCCAGGGGCCGGGCCGCCTGGTCCATGACCGGGGAAAACCCCGCGGCGGAGGTGAAAAATTCGGGCAGGATCACCATTTGCGCGCCCCGGTCAAAGGCCTGCCGGGCCAGCCTTTCGGCGGCGGCCATGTTTTTTTCAACATGGCCGAGTTCGGCGGTCATCTGAACGGCGGCGATTTTCATGGTGTTGTGGGGCTCAAAAGACTTTTGGGTTGATCTTTTTTTTGCGCCAAAGAAAAGCGCACGGATAAACAGAAAAGGAGAAAACCGTCTTTGGGAGTACGCGGCGCATAAATTCCGATTTCGATCCCGATAGCGATTTCGATATGGACAAACAAGCTTGCGGCTGCCCTGATGAATGTCTATCCTATTCAACTTTTTTTGTAAAGCCGCCGGCCGGAGACATTTATAGAAAAAATCCGCCAGGCCTTGCGGTTTTTCTTATGATCGCCTAGACTCCTGTTCTGTCTGTCAGCAACCGCAAAATGGATGTAACACCATGAACCGTTTTGTAAAAAATTTATTTATGTGCGCCCTGGGCCCTGCCTGCCTGTGTGTGGCCCTTTCCGGATGCGATTTTCGGCGGCACAAAACCTTTTCCGGCAAAACCATGGGAACGGTGTATCATGTCACCGTGGTCACCAGCGCCTTTTCGCGCACAGGGCCTTTAAAGACAAAAGTTGAAAGGCGGCTGGCCGAAATCAACGCCAGCATGTCCACCTACATGGCCGCCAGCGAGATTTCCCGGTTCAACAACGAAACAGGGCCGGACCAGCCTTTTGCCGTGTCCGCCGACTTTCTTAAGGTTGCCGCTGCGGGCCGGGATCTGTTTCAAATGACCGGCGGGGCCTGGGACGGGTCGGTATGGCCCCTGGTCCAACTGTGGGGGTTTGACCGGCCGGGTCGGCAGATCGTTGTGCCGGACCCGTCCCAAATAGAGAAGGCCCTGGCCTGTGTCGGGTATGACCGGCTTCTTATTGACGATGCGGGCCGCCTGACCAAAACATCCCCCTGCCTGTTTCTGGATTTTGCCTCCATTGCCAAGGGATATGGCGTGGACGCGGTGGCCGAGGTGATAAAGGCCGCCGGCATCGACAATTTTATCGTGGAGATCGGCGGAGAGGTCTATGCGGCGGGCGTCCGGAGAAACGGCGCGCCCTGGCGGATCGGCATCAACATGCCGGAGCCCGGCGCGCCCACCGACCAGGTGCGCCAGGTGGTGGTCCTGTCCAACCGGGCCATGGCCACCAGCGGCGACTATCGGAACTATTTTATTCTCGACGGCCGCACCTACAGCCACGTCATGGACCCCCGGACCGGCTACCCGGTGAACAACGGCGTGGTCAGCACCACGGTGGTGGCCGGCGACTGCACCTTTGCCGACGGCCTGGCCACGGCCCTGATGGTCATGGGCGCCGGGCCGGGCACGGCCCTGGTCGACACCCTGGACAACGTGGAAAGCCTTATCACGGTCCGGCGGCCGGACGGCACGTACGAGGATTTCCGATCAAAGGGGTTTGTGGCGCGATAACAAGGAAGAGGATTGTTTAACGTCGGCAGATGGACGTATCTGAATCGTAATCTTACTCTTACTCGTGCTCTTGATCCTTCTTTTTTCCCTGTGCCGGGTGCTTTTTGATCAAGATTACGAGCAAGAGCAAGAGCAAGAGTAAGAGTTACGATCGCTGATCATCTCTAAAATACTTATTACAACACACCAGGAGAAAAAAATGACAACCGACTATAAATTTTACCTTGTGGAAAAGAAGCCGCCGGTGGCGTGGGTCTATTTGAACCGGCCGGAAAAGAAAAACGCCATGAACCCGCCGGCCTGGGAAGAGACAGTGCCCATTTTCGAGGACTTGGACAGTGATGACGCGATCCGGTGCGTGGTGGTGGCCGGCAAGGGCGAAGCCTTTTCCGCCGGCATCGACCTGATGGCCATGGCCGGGGAGATGCCTGAACTGGCCGACCAGAACCAGCGGGGCGGAGTCAAACGCAGCCTGCTCAAGAAAATATACCGGTTTCAGGATACCATGAGCTGCATCGAATGGTGCCGCAAACCGGTCATTGCCGCCATTCACGGGTATTGCGTGGGCGCGGGGCTTGACATGGCCACGGCCTGTGATATCCGGCTGTGCAGCGCCGACGCCGTTTTTTCCCTGCGCGAGGCGGCGGTGGGGTTTGTGGCCGACGTGGGCGTACTGCAGCGCCTTCCCCACATCGTGGGGCAGGGCGTGACCCGGGAGCTGGCCTATACCGCCAAAAACATCGACGCGGCGCGAGCCCGCGAAGTGATGCTGGTCAACGCCGTGTACAAGGACCGCGAGGCCCTGTTTGCCGGCGCTCAGGCCATGGCCGAGGAGATTTCCGAAAAATCGCCACTGGCGGTGCAGTCCTCCAAGGACGTGCTCAACTACGGCATCGGCAAATCGGTGGCCGACGGCCTGACCTACGTGGCGTCCATGAGCGCCAACGTGATTCCCTCCGCCGACCTGTACGAAGCCATTGCCGCCTTTGCCGAACGGCGCAAGCCGAAGTTTTCGGGAAAATAACGTGAAGGTACACCTCACCAGCCTGGGTTGCGCCAAGAACCAGGTGGACAGCGAACTCATGCTGGGATCTTTTGCCGGCCGGGGATTTACCCTGTGCGAGGATCCCGCGGACGCCGACGTCCTGGTGGTCAACACCTGCGCCTTTATCGAGGACGCGGTCAACGAGGCGGTGGACACCATTCTGACCCTGGCCCGGCTCAAACAGATTGGCCGCTGCCGCCGCCTGATCGTGTGCGGCTGCCTGCCGGAGCGTTACCGGAAGGAACTGGCCGGGGCGCTTCCCGAGGTGGACTTTTTTTTCGGCACCGGCGCCTATGACCGGGTGATCGAAGCAGTGGCCGGAAAAAGCAAAACCCGAACCCGGTGCGTTCTGCCCGCGCCGGCCACCATGCCCCTGCACAATGCCGGCGATCCCAGGGTCTGCGCCACGCCCCATACCGTGTACATCAAAATCGCCGAAGGGTGTAACCGGCGCTGCACCTACTGCATCATTCCCCGGCTGCGGGGCCGCCAGCGCAGCCGCCGGGCGGCCGACATCCTGGCCGAGGCCCGTCGCCTGATCACCGCCGGGGCAAAGGAGCTTGTGCTGGTGGCCCAGGAGACCACGGCCTACGGCGCGGACCTTTCACCCGCGGTTTCCCTCGCGTCGCTTCTGGCCGCTCTTTCCGACGCCGCGGGTGACACCTGGATCCGGGTCCTCTACATGCATCCGAACTCCTT
>JBMORB010000004.1:0-4553 GCA_049320925.1 Thermodesulfobacteriota bacterium
AGATGACACGGTGTTTATTCATGCTGTTCTTGATTGCCGACGCAATCCGGCCTGGGTAAGGAGAAAGCTCAGATAACAGATTCTCGCTTCGGCTTTCAAATTTGCCGCACTGGGGTGCGGCGCTCCCGGGTTTGTGCGGCTAACTTTTTTGCGGGGGCGCCGCGTTCAAGATTACTTCGTCGCGCTCGCAACGACCTTATGAGACAAGCACGGGCAAGCTGTCGTCTGGTCCGTGGCACCCATTGATTCGATTTCGATCCCGATAGCGATAGCGATTTCGATAACAACCACGAGCATGACACGGCAACCAAAAAAGGAGAAAAATGATACGTTCAATCACTGCCGCCATGGCGGCCATTTTGCTTCTGACCGGGTGCCTGACGCTCACGCCGTCACGGCAAACCGGTCCATGGACCCTCTTTCTTGATGAAAAGACCGGCCTGTACGGGTACAGGGACGCAGAAGGGAAGATCAGAATCCCGCCGAAATTCATCATGGCCGGCAGCCAGCAATTTAACAGCATCACTGCTGTTGTCGAGCAAACCGGAGAAGAAGACTTTCAGGGTTACTATCTGCTGAAAACCGGGGAAAAAGTTGGAGCCGGCTGTCTGTACCTGTGGGACAACTCGCCGGATTGCGAATGTGAGGGAAAAATCCGGTTTCGTGACGCGGAAACGGACAGGGTCGGCTTTTTTGACGCAAGAGGCCGGGTGGTGATTCCGGCGGAATACAGTGATGCCCGGCCGTTCAGGAACAACCTGGCCGTTGTATTAAAGGACGCCAGACGGATCTGCCCGGACGGCACCCCCTGGTCGGCGGACAGCGGCCCGTGCGAACACTGGCAGTGGCAGGGAGGCCGGGCGCTTCTGATCGATCCGGAAAACCGGGTGATGATCGAGGATTTTCCCTATACCGACGGGCTTGACTGGTTTTCACTTCGCTTTTCGGAAGCAGCGGATCCGGACCCGCTGCGGGAATCCTTCAAGGCAACCGATGGCCGGTATGTCTCTTTTGTAAACTTTGAAAAGGCGTTTGCCCACTGGCTCGAGTCGGCGTTCCTGGCGTCGGACACGCCGGACGCACTGGAGCGGTCCGCGTTTACGGAAATCACATACTGGGACGAAGGTGCCGGACAATGGCAGCAGGAACCAAAGGACCGGTTTCTGAAAAAAACCGGCGACAAAATGCTTCGAGTGCTGGGACGAATCCGCAACGGCGCCCTTGAATATGAGATACACGGCAACTCGCTGGGACTGAACCCGTTCATCTTCCAGAGCAACCTGTATGCCGCTTATTTTGACGCCTGCGGCAATCACATGGACTGGCAGTACCCGGTGTTTGACCTGGTTGTCTCATACCGGGACCAGGGGGCCGGCGGCGGGATTTCACATCAGGATGTTTTCGAATTTCTCAGGACGGTTGACGGGGTCTACCGGCTGGTCAGCGTCTCCATGCGCGCGTCGCCCTGATCCGGAATAGCCCGGCAGCCATTACCGGCCGGGTTCAGCGTTCTTGCCCAGCGTCACATCATCCGGCGTGTCAAACAGGCCGTCCCTGCCGGGATGCCGCAAAAAGCCGCCATCCTCACGGTATTGCAGTTCCCGGCCGGTATAGTAATCCGCCAGCACCGGGGTTTCGCCGAGCCGCCGGTTTAGGGAAAGCGCCAGCAGGTCGCTCTTTATCTTGATCACGGCCAACCGATCGCTGTAGCGGGAAAAGTCCGGCATGGCCATGCTATTCAAAACCCAGCCCACCATGTTCCGAATGGGGGGCTTCTCGATATATGCCTCCATACAGGCATCGGCCTGTGACAGATCCACCGGGTGACGCCTTCCGGCGTCGATCAGCCGGTCATAGTAAATTTTCATGTCTGCCAGGCTCCGGTTGGGTCTGAATCCCAGAAAAAAAACGATACGGGACAACAGCGGATTTCGTGCCGTTGGGCCATCGTTGTTTCCGGTTGCCGACAGGACCGACGCGTCCATCAGGCGGCCGGGCATCAGGCCGCGCATGGTGTTTTTCATGATCAGGTATTCTGAAATAAGGGGCCGGACCAGGGAAATCTCCTCAGTTGTCACGGGTGAAAAATTTTCGTTCAGGGTGGCCAGGGTTTGCCGGTCCATGCTTTCGTCTTGCAGCGCCGCCCAGGTGGTTTCAATGGCCTGCTCTGCCAGGCCGGCAAAGATCATCTTGTGAATCAGAAGGGTCGCGCCGTCCAGCCCCTTTCGGGCCACCCGGTGCAGCCGGCAGAACGCTTCCGTGGCCTCCCGCGGTTGCCCTGCCGACACACTGGCTAAAAAATATTTCCCGTGGATATCCGCCGCGTCTCTAAGCGGCCTGAAGTTGAGCAGCGGAATTTCCGCGTTAAACGCCGCGTTCTCCGGAAGGTCGCAGATCCGGTCAAACCGGTCAAGGGCTTCAATGGTGTTGCGCCATTGCTGAATATCGTCCCAGGCCGCGATAATGTCCTGCCGGCCGTCCGGGCCGGGTGTTCCCGGCACCTGAAAATCACCGGCGTTGAAAACCGCAAGCAGGGCAAAACTTCCGTTGGAAGGGCAGGCCACGTCTTTTTCCGAATAATCATTGACAATGGCCGGCGCATCCGCGGCCAGCCATGCCATGCCGGCCCCCATCATCGCGATCAGGCCCGCCACCAGCAACAGATAGCCATTGCTGCCGGCGACACGTCTCTTCTTGAGTCCGGCGCCGAGAACCACGGCGGCCAGCACGACCAGCAGCCAGTAGCCGACGGCGGGGCCGCCGGGAAAGACTGCCTGCCGTACAACCAGCGCGGTGTGGATTCCCGCAATGGTCGCGTGCACAAGCAGAAAAAAACAGGCAATTCCCCAGGCGGCAAATCGGATCATCTTCATGGGTTCCCCTTTTAACTAAAGAATTTGCTCCTAATGTAACCGGCATGTCCGGCCCTGTCAATCAAGGGAAAGGCCCGGCATGAACGCCGTTTTCATTATTCCAAAACCGTGCTGACTGTTATATGCTCTTTTACCAGGTCATGCGTTCTTTTCTTTTGGGCTGACGGAACAGGAGCGGCCGATGAAAAACGGATTTGTTCTGACCGGGTTGCTGCTTATTGTTGTTCTGGGCTGTGTTCTGGTCCAGTTCTACCGGACCCGGCGGGCCATGGCTGAATTTGCCGGTCAGCACGGCATGACATATGCCAGGTCCCGATGGAACCTTTTTGATATCGGCATCCTTCAGGGCCGCATCGACCACGCGGATTTTTATATGGGCGCCATGTCCCTGAAATACAGGTTCGGACCGGTTGCATCGGAGGACTACCCTGATGAAAAATCAATTTTCATGTGCATGACGGTGAAAGACATGCCGCCTGACATGGTGATTCGACGGCGCGGCAAAGGCATTCAGGGGGATGCCGTTGAGATGGTTTTGTCCCAAACGGGTTATTCCGTGATAAAGACCGGGGATGGGGATTTTGATGACCGTTTTGACGTGGTCGCAACCGAGGACAAAGCGACGGCCTGGCTGACGGACTCCCGGCGAAACATCTTAAAGGCTTTTCTTTCCAGGGACAACTGCGTGGTGGCCGACGGCAGACTTAAAATAGAGCTCACCCGTTCATTGATCAGCCGTGATGATCTTGAATCGGCATTTGCGCATATTCGGGAATCACAGTTGCCGCTGTCCGGCCCGGATGGGTCATAAAAATTTCCAGCCCGCCGCGAACATTGCCTGGCGGAAGGAATTGCTTCGGCTGCGGCTCGCAATGCCGAAAAGGTGCGGCCAGGCGTCGTCGATTTCGATCCCGATCCCGATAGCGATAGCGATTTCGATAACAGTGAGGATTGCCGCGTTCAGGATTGCTTCGTCGCGTTGCTCCTCGCAATGACGCATGACATTACCACTTCATGCGGACCGGTACACCACGCTGATCCAGATACTCCTTGATGCCGCCGATGGTGTGGTGGCCGTAGTGAACCATGGAGGCGATCAGGGCCGCGTCGGCCCTGCCTTCGGTCAGGGCGTCATACAGGTGGACCGGTTCGCCGGCGCCGCCCGAGGCGATCACCGGAATGGTGACGTTTTCGGAAATCAGGCGGGTCAGCTCAATGTCGTATCCCTGGCGCACGCCGTCGGCGTCGATGGAGTTCAGGCAGATCTCTCCGGCGCCCAGGCGTTCGGCCTCCTTGGCCCACCACAGGGCGTCAATGCCCATGTAGGTGCGGCCCCCGTTGATCACCATCTCAAAACCCGAGGGAATCTCTTTTCGTTTTTCCACGCGCTTGACATCCATGCCCAGAACCACGCACTGGCTGCCGAACTTTTCCGCCCCTTCGGAGATGATGGACGGGTTCTGCACGGCCGACGAGTTGACGCTGATTTTTTCGGCCCCGGCCAGCAGGGTGTCGCGCATGTCGGCCACGGTGCGAATGCCGCCGCCCACGGAAAAGGGGATAAAGATGGTCTCGGCCACCTTGCGCACCACGTCGATCATCAGGCCCCGCTTCTCATGGGAAGCGGTGATGTCGTAGAACACGATCTCGTCGGCCCCGGCCTCGTAATAGATTCTGGCC
>JBMORB010000005.1:0-4546 GCA_049320925.1 Thermodesulfobacteriota bacterium
TGGAGACGGTGAATCGGCTGGCGCGTGTGAAATCCGATCACCCGGTGCCACGACAGCTTGCGGTAAAGATCCCGGACCTCGGCCGGGCTCTTACGGAGCTGCCGGGAATCCAGGTAAACCGGCAGCTGCACCACCTCCATGGTGCCGCCCACGTAGTACTCGCCGCAACATTTCAGCAGGTGGTGAACACCCGGATGGGCGCAGTCGGTGGTGCCGTAAACGGCCAGGGCTTCCTGCTCCCGGTCCGGCTGCCACACATCGGTGATATGCATCACCGCCAGCAGCAGTCCTTCCTGGTCCCGCAGGGCTGCCGATTGCCCCGGGGCAAGGGTTTTCGCCCGCTCCCGGGGGACATCCAGGCAGACCGGCAGGGGAAAAAGTTCGCCGGTGGCCAGCCGCATGTGTTTGACCACCGCGTCATAATCGGAACGGCCCATGAAGCCGGTCAGCGGCGAAAACACCCCGGTGGCCAGCATGTCAAAATCGCATAGTTGGCGGCTGCTTAAAACGATTTCATCCAGTGACAGTGCCCGGGCCTTGAGCTCGGTGATCCGGGCTTCGCCGGCCACCAGGTTCACCAGCCTGTTGCCGTGGGGAGACGTAATGCCGTTTTTCATTCAGACCTCCGGTCGCAAATGCTGCTTTGTATCACTTAACATCACGGTATGACGGCAGGTGATCGGCGGGCATGTCCATCAGGCGCAATCCGGCCGCGTCCTTCGGCGACAGCAGCGGCTTTCCCGCGCCCCAGGCGATGCCGATATCCGGGTCGTTCCAGAGGACGGTCCGTTCCGTCTCCGGATGGTAATAATCGCCGCACTTGTAAGCAAACAGGGCTGTTTCGCTTAGCACATGGAACCCGTGGGCAAACCCCCGTGGGATAAAAAACTGGCGCCGGTTGTCCGATGAAAGCGTCACCCCGACCCATTGACCGAAGGTGGGGGAGCCGCGCCGCACGTCCACCGCCACGTCATACACTTCGCCGGACAGCACATAGACCAGCTTCTCCTGGGCAAAGGGATACTGGTAATGCAGGCCCCGCAAGGTCCCCGCCGAAGAAAAGGAAAGATTGTCCTGAACAAAATCCACGTCCATCCCGAACTGCGCGTAACGGCGCCGCTGATGGGTTTCCATGAAAAAACCGCGCGTGTCCTGAAATATATCCGGCTCCACGATGCGGGCGCCCGTTATGGCCGTTTCAATCACCCTCATGCCTACACCTCTCTTTTAAACCGGAGCACCTCCCGCAGGTAGGCCCCATAGGCGCTCTTGCCATAAGCGGCGGCCAGGCCCTCGAGCCGGGCCGCATCGATAAATCCCCCGCGGTAGGCCACCTCCTCCACGCAGGCGATCTTGAGGCCCTGGCGTTTTTCAATGGTCTCGATGAAGTTGGCCGCCTCCAGCAGGCTTTCGGGGGTGCCGGTATCCAGCCATGCCACGCCCCGGCCCAGCTTTTCCAGAAAAAGGTCTCCCATCTCGAGATAGGCACGGTTGACGTCGGTGATTTCCAGTTCCCCCCGGGCCGAGGGTTTCAACGCCGCGGCGATATCCACGACCCGGTTGTCGTAAAAATAGAGGCCGGTCACGGCCCAGCTGGACTTGGGATGCTGGGGCTTTTCCTCGATGTCCACGACCCGGCCCGCCGGATCAAAAGACGCCACGCCGTACCGCTGGGGGTCTCTCACCCAGTAACCGAAAATGGTGGCCCCTTTTGTCAGCCGGGCGGCCTGGGAAACCTTGCCGGTCAGGCCGTAGCCATAAAAAATATTGTCTCCCAGGATCAGGCACACCGGGTCGGAACCGATAAAACCCCTGCCGATCACAAAGGCCTGGGCCAGCCCTTCGGGCCGGGGCTGTTCGGCATAGGAAAAAGATACGCCCCACTGAGAACCGTCCCCCAGCAGCCGCTGAAAGCTGGGCAGGTCGATGGGCGTGGAAATGACCAGAATGTCCCGAATGCCGGCCAGCAGCAGCACGGACAACGGATAGTAGATCATGGGCTTGTCGTAGACCGGCAAAAGCTGCTTGCTTACCACGTGAGTGATCGGGTGCAGCCGCGTTCCCGATCCCCCCGCCAGAATGATTCCTTTCATGGTCCGGCTCCCGTCTCCTGTGTCGTTCGTTTTTATTCCGCCTTTGCCGCCAGCCACTGCCGGTTGTTCAGGTACCACGCCACCGTCTGGTCCAGCGCCCGGGTAAAATCATGCCGGGGCGTCCAGCCGAGCGCCCTGCGGATTTTGGTGGCGTCAATGGCATAGCGCCGGTCATGGCCCGGCCGGTCGGTGACAAACTGGATCAGGCGACGGCTGCTTTGCACCGGCGGGCGGTTCAGGCGGGCATCCACCATGTCGCAGAGCATGCGCACCAATTCGATGTTCTCATGTTCCTGGCCCCCGCCGATGTTGTAGCTCTCCCCCGGCCGGCCCGCCTCAAACACCCGCATCAGGGCCTCGCAGTGGTCCAGCACATAAAGCCAGTCCCGCACGTTTTTACCGTCTCCGTAAACCGGCAGCGGCTGTTCTTCCAGGATATGATGAATCATCAGGGGGATCAGTTTTTCGGGATACTGGTAAGGCCCGAAGTTGTTCGAACAGTTGGTCACCATGGCCGGCAGCCCGTAGGTGCGCACATACGCCTTGACCAGATGGTCCGAGGCCGCCTTGGAGGCCGAGTAGGGACTGGAGGGGTCGTAGGGGCTGGTTTCGAAAAAACGCCCTTCCCGGCCGAGGCTGCCATACACTTCATCCGTGGATATATGGACCATGCGGAACGCGGGATTGAGAAAACCCCGTCGCCAGTATTTCAGGCATGTTTCCAGCAGCCGAAAGGTCCCCACCACGTTGGAATCGACAAAGTCTTCGGGATCGGTGATGGAGCGGTCCACATGGGTCTGGGCCGCGAAGTGAAACACGCCGGCAAACCGTTCTTCGGCAAAAAGACGGTCCAGCAGGACGCTGTCCTGCACTTTTCCGTGGACGAACCGGTATCGCTGTCTGGCATGGTCCGGCAGACCATCCAGATTGGCCGGGTTGCCGCCGCAGGAAAGGGCGTCAAGGTTGACGATCCGCCACAGGGGGGTTGTCCCCATCACATGATAAATGAAGTTGGTGCCGATAAACCCGGCACCGCCGGTCACCAGAATCGTTTTTCCCTGTAAATCGCTTTTTCCCATCTTGCCCCGGTGCCAGTTCGAAATAAGGTTTTCATTAAATTTTGTCGCAGGCCCACGGCATGCCGGCTGCCGTTTCGCGCAAAGGATACCAGAAACATGCGATAAATCAAAGGCGGGACCGGTCTGGGGTGTTGCCGCTGACGTACGGGGTATACTCCGGCACGATTTTCTTCAGGCAGGCCTTGATGGCGGCCCCGTCCTGAAGCCCGGCAAGCCGTTCCAGTTCCTCAATGACGCCGTTCAAGACCGCTGTCCCCGCTTCCGCGCCGCGCAGCACCATGATCTTGTCATGGCCGGTGGGCACGACCCCTTCGCCTTCAACAATCAGTTCCTCATACAGCTTTTCCCCGGGCCGAAGCCCTGTAAATTCGATGCCGATGTCCCTGTCCGGCTCCAGGCCGGAAAGGCGGATCAGATCCCGGGCCATGTCAACGATTTTTACCGGCGTTCCCATCCGGAGCACAAAAACCTCTGCCCTGCCGCCGCCCGTGTTGCCAATGGCGCCGGCCTGAAGAATCAACTGGCATGCCTCGGAAACCGTCATGAAAAAACGGGTCACCTCCGGATGGGTCACGGTGACCGGACCGCCTTTTTCAATCTGCCTCTGAAACAGCGGGATCACGCTGCCGGCACTGCCCAGGACATTGCCGAACCGGACGATCATGAACTGGGTGGGGCATTCGGCTCCACCGTTGCCGGCCTGAAGCAGCAGTTCGGCCACCCGCTTGGACGCGCCCATCACGTTGGCGGGGCGCACCGCCTTGTCCGTGGAAACCAGCACAAACCGCTCAACGGCGAATCGCCTGGACAGCTCCATCACATTCCGGGTGCCGACGATATTGTTCTTGACGGCCTTCCATGGATGGGCCTCCAGCATGGGCACATGTTTGTACGCGGCGGCATGGAACACCACGTGAGGGTTCAATCTTTCAAAAACCTGTATAAGCTGATGCCTGTCCTGGATATCCCCCAGGACAGGGGAAACAGGGACTTTTGACCGGGATCTTTCCTTAAGTTCAAGATCAATCTCATAAAGGGCGGTTTCTGACCGGTCAAACAGCACAATCCGTCCCGGAGAAAAATTAATGATCTGCCGGCACAATTCAGACCCGATGGAACCGCCGGCGCCGGTGACCAGAACGGTTTTCCCTTCCAGGTAGGCTCCGATGCCGGCCTTGTCCAGGGTCACCACCTCCCGGCCCAGCAGGTCGCGGTAAGCCACCTTTCGCAGGGCTTTTATGGAAGGATTGCCGTTCATCAGTTCGCCAAAACCCGGCACCGTCTTGAATGGAACCCCGCTTTTTTCGCAAAGCGCCACGATGGTCCGCATCTGGCCCGCGGTGGCGGATGGAATCGCGATAATGATTTCATCTA
>JBMORB010000006.1:0-4542 GCA_049320925.1 Thermodesulfobacteriota bacterium
GTGCCAACTGGCCGGCAGCCGGCTGAAGGTCGTGGTCACGGGGGAGGGGGCTGACGAGATTTTCGCAGGGTACCGCAAGTTTCTTCTTGAGGCCGCGGCCCATGCGTATCCTTCGCTTTCACCGGCGGACCGGGCCGAACTGGCGGCGGTATATCCCGAACTGCCGCCTTACCTTGCCGTGCGGGAAAAGGATCCGGCAAGGCGTTACATTCAGAGCGAACTCCTGTTCGATCCACCCTCTCTTGAACGGCTGATCGGCCGGACCGGTATTGACACGGCTTTCCCATCAGATGCGCTGCCGCCCTTTGACCCGGCCGGTCACCCGGTGAACACAGCCATTGCCTTTGAATGCCGGGCCCGGCTGCCCGATTACGTGGTGCTGCGCCTGGACAAACTTTCCATGCGCCATTCCCTTGAAACCCGTACCCCGTTTCTGGATTACCGGCTGGCCGAGTTCGCGGCCCGGCTGCCCGTGGGACTTAAAGTTGACATTCACACCGGCATGGAAAAGGTGGTGTGCCGCCACGCCTTTGACCGGTTCGGCGTGCTGGACCGGGAAACCGCTTTTCGTAAAAAGAAACCCTTTACCATTCCCCTGGCCCAGTGGCTGTCCGAGCCGGACCGGCTTCCGGAGGCGATTCGGGAAGTGGTCCGTGGCGATAAGGTGGCCCGGCAGGGGATTGTGGACCCCGCCGTCTTTAAAAGGCTTGTGGAAAATATCACCAGCGACAACATCGGGCCTCACACCCTGGTGTCCGAGGCGGACCGGGTGTTTGCGGTGATCGTGTTTACATTGTGGTATGAGCGGTTTATAGAAGGGTAAAAAGATTCAAGGATTCAAGGAAGAATATAAACGACAAAAACGCCCGTGTCGGATATGTTAAAAAATCATGCTCGTGCTCGTACTCTTGCTCTTGATCGAGATATAATTGACATTAGAGTACGATTACGAGCACGAGCAAGAGAAAGAGAAAGAGAAGGAAGAGATCACCATGGTTGAGCACTCACGGCAAAACCTCATCGAAACCTATGCGGACAGACTGCTGGAGCGCATCGCGGACAAGCTTGCTCCCGGCGCGCGTCGGACCTACGGTTTTGAATACGAGTTTCTGGCCAAGGAGCCGCCCACGTCGGAGTGTGTCAAAAAGATGCACGGGTGTCTCGCCGAGATGGGGTTTATCCATGATGGCAAGTACCTGAAAAACAGCCATGGAATGCACGTCACCTTTGAACCCGGCGGCCAGATCGAGTATCACAGCATGCCGCTGACGCCCGGGGCCGATGCCGAGTTCGACGCCACCCTGAAGGAGATCGACACGATCAACGACGCCATCCGGTGGGAGTGCGGGGTGGATTACACGCCGGTGCCTTATATGCCGGGCCGGGGGCAGGGGCCGTTGTGTCTGACCACCGAGCGGTATGTCAACCTGCACAAACGGCTTGCCGGAAGCGGCACCCGGGGCCACGAGATGATGAAGGGGACAGCTTCGATTCATCTCCACGCCCTGATCCTGAGCACGGCTGAGATGCCGGCCCTGTTCGGCCTGATGGCCCGGCTGGCGGAGAGTCCGGATTTTTGCATGGGGCCGGAGCGCCGGGACATCTGGGACAACACCGACCCCACCCGGTGCGGCATGCCTTACCCGCGGCCCGGCGCGGAAACATCCGCCGCGGACCTGGCCCGGGACATCGTGCGCGCGGGCATGGACGCGGTGGTGCTGGGCGCTGAAATCCCCTACTGGCAGACCCGGAACCCGGACTTTGAATCGTTTTTATACCACATGACGACCCTCTTTACCGACGTGCGGCTGAACATGAGCGCGCCCACCCTGGAATTGCGCACCCTTGACGCCATGCCCGGCAACGCATTCAGGGAAAGATGGGGCAAATTCATAATGGCAGTGGAAACACAGGGAGGCCTGAAATGATCAAGGCGGTTGAAATTTATACCATCGGCACCTGCCCCTATTGCATCCGGGCCAAGGCCCTGCTGGACAAAAAAAAGGTTTCCTACACCGAGCGCCGCGTGGACCACACCCCGGCCCTGGCCGACGAGGCGACCCGGCGCAGTGGAGGCCGGACCACCGTTCCCCAGATTTTCATCGACGGGGTCCACGTGGGCGGGTGTGACGAACTCTACGCCCTGGAAAAGGAAAAAAAGCTCGACGCCCTGCTTGGGCTGTAAAACAACCGAACACTGTGCCTGACGAAGCGATCAGGGGAGAGCATCATGGGAAAGTGCGTCAACCATCCGGACCGGGAAACCAATTATGTCTGCCTGAAGCACGGGATTTACCAGTGCGAGGAGTGTCTCAAGTGCCGGGACCCGCAACTCTATTGCAAGTTCCGGTCGTCCTGCCCCATCTGGTTTATGACAAAACGCAACGGCGGCCTGGACGATATCGGTGGGGAGGAAAAGCAGGAGTATACCGTCACCTTTCAGCCCGACGGCCGGGCGGTGACCCTGGCTGCCGGCGGCAACCTGCTGGACGCGGCCAGGGCCGGCGAAGTGCCGCTCAACGCTTCCTGCAACGGAAAGGGCTCCTGCGGCAAGTGCAAGCTGGTGGTGGTTTCCGGCCAGGTGGATCATCCGGCGACGCCCCTGCTCACCGATGAGGAAAAGAAAAACGGGTACGTGCTGGCCTGCCAGGCCATTCCCAAGGGGGATGTGACGGTGCGCATTCCCGAGGAGACTCTGGAAAAGAAACTCCAGGTGGCCGGCATGGGCGCCGAAGTGACCGACCGTCTCAAGGGGCTGGTAACGGACATTACGCCCATGCGTGAGTCCGTGGCCCTTGAACTCGCCCCCCCCACCCTGGATGACGCGGTCAGCGACCTGGACCGGCTGAACCGGGGGCTCAAGCAGCAAGGGTATGATCTGGACCGCATGAACATGGGGCTCCGGGTCATGCGGGACATGGCCTCGGTCATGCGGGACCGCAATTTTCATGTAACGGCCCATATCCTCAAGAAACGGTGCTCCGCCGAGGTGGTGGGCCTTTCGCCGGGAGACGCGGCGGCCCCCGGCCTGGGGCTGGCCATTGACGTGGGCACCACCTCCATTGTGGTGTACCTGGTGGACATGGCCGACGGCACGGTGATCGCGGCCACCGCCGGTCATAACCGGCAGGCGGCCTGCGGCGACGACGTGATCAACCGGATCGTGTGCTCGGAAAAAGACGGGGTAAAGAAGCTGCGCACCATGGCCCTTGCCACCATCAACGGCCTGCTCAATGAGGCCCTGTTTGCCGCGGGCCGGGACCGCCGTGAGGTCACCAACATCGCCCTGGCCGGCAACACCGTCATGACCCACCTGCTGCTGGGCATTGAGCCGCGCAACATCCGGCGCGAACCCTATGTGCCCACGGTTTCGGCCTTTCCCATACTCAAGGCCATCGAGGTGGGCATCAAGGCCGATCCGGACGCGGCCGTGTTTATAATGCCCGGCCCGGCCGGCTACGTGGGCGGCGATATCGTTTCCGGCCTGATCTACACCGGTTTTCACCGGCAGGAGGCCCTGACCCTGTTTATCGACGTGGGCACCAACGGCGAGATTGTGCTGGGCAACAACCAGTGGCTGCTCACCGCTTCCTGCTCGGCCGGACCCGCTTTTGAAGGCGGCGGCGTACGTTGGGGCATGCGGGCAGAAGAGGGGGCCATTGAACGGGTTGCCATAGACGAAAACACCCTTGAACCGGTTCTTTCGGTGGTCGGCGGCAGGCAGGCCCGGGGCATCTGCGGGTCGGGCATGATCGACCTGATTTCCGAGATGCTGCTCACCGGCATCATTCAGGCCAACGGCAGGTTCGCCCTGGATCCGGGCCATCCGCGCATGACGGCCATCGGCGACGAAAAGGCCTTTGTCGTGGCCTTTGCCGATCAGACCTCCGTGGGACAGGACATCGTGTTTACCGAATCGGACATCGACACCATCGTTCGCAGCAAGGGCGCGGTTTACGCCGGTTTTACCGTGCTGTTGCGCCAGGCGGGCATCGATTTTGCCATGCTCGACCAGGTGATCATTACCGGCGGGTTCGGCCAGTTTTTAAACATTGAAAAAGCCGTCACCATCGGCCTGTTGCCTGACATCGACCGGGCAAAATTTAAATACATGGGCAACAGCTCCGTTGCCGGGGCTTACATGGCCCTGCTTTCCGAGAAATATCGAATGGAGGCGGGCCGGGTGTGCAACAGCATGACCTACGTGGATTTTTCCAGCAACAACGCGTTCATGAGCGAGTTTACCTCGGCGCTTTTCCTGCCGCACACCAATCTGGAGGATTTTCCTTCGGTGCGTCGCCGAAATGTGTCATGAGAATTTTCGACAGGGGCGATTGGTATCGATGTCTGTTGGGGCCGTGTGCGATGGCGATCCCGATCCCGATGGTGATTCCGATCTGCATATTGAGGAACAAGAATACGCTTCCAATCTTTTCCGTGATTGTGTGAAATGGACAGGCTGAGGTCCCACATCCTGCTGTTGGCCGCGTCTGTTGCCGTATGGGCATTGTTCTATCTTGATCTTATTTCCTTCTTTCCCAA
>JBMORB010000007.1:0-4499 GCA_049320925.1 Thermodesulfobacteriota bacterium
TAATGAATGGCGCCGTAATAAACCCCCACACAGGCGTCCATGTCGCCGTCCCCATCGGTGTCGGCAAAGGTGGGGGCGGCGGAGTAAGAATCTATCGTTTCATCCAACTGCAAGCCAAAGGGATTGATCTCGTACTCCGGAAGTTCGGCGTTAAACTCGGCCGCGGTGGCGGTTCCGGTGTTTTCAAAGTAATAGATATCGCCGTCTCCATTTCCGATAAACAGATCAGAATCGCCGTCGTTGTCGGCATCCATAAAGGCCGGTTTGTTCCTGTTGCCCGCCTCGATAGTTGCCGCCGGGTTTTTTTCGGGGGGCATGGCGACAAAATAGGGAGCCGTTTGCGTGCCGACGTTTCTGAAGTATTGAATGTAGACGGCCGGATCCGATATGTTGGATACAGTGACAAGACCCGGCGGCTCTCCTTTTAGCGCCACGTTCCTTCCAAAGCCGTACCTGGCCCCCATAAACATGTCCATGTCACCGTCGCCGTCGATGTCCACAAAGGCCGGGGCGCTGTACGTTTCAAATGGGCCCAGTACGCCTTCGCCCAGGCCGTTGTCCGCGTCCGCGCGTTGCACAAAATGCGGGCTCTGGGCTGTGCCGGTGTTTTTAAAAAAGTTGATGCTGCCATAGATCGCGGGTTGCAGGTTTATGATGGAACCATACGTGAAAACCCCATTTAAAACACCATATTCGCCCACAAAGCCGTCCAGGTCGCCGTCCCCGTCGATATCCACAAAGGCGGGATGGCTGTTTTTACCCACATCCACACCCCATGCCGGGTTGTCGGCGGTCTGGCGCCTTGTCATGACCGGGGCGTTTACGGTTCCGGTGTTTTCAAAAAATTCCAGGTCGCCGTACATGCCGCCCACAAAGGCATCCAGGTCCCCATCCCCGTCAATATCGGCAAAGTCCGCGACACTCCACAGGTCGGTTTCAAGCCCGGCAAAGGGATTGTTCGGATTGTCGGATGCGAACTGGGGCGCCGAGGCGTTTCCGATGTTCTCAAAATAAGTGATGCCGCCGATGAAGGAAAATATCGAGCCGAGTATACCGGAAGACATCCCGTAGGACTGATACTTGCTGCCCACAAAAGCGTCCATATCTCCATCACCGTCAATATCGGCAAAGGCGGCCGCGGGGCTCCATAAAGAACTGGTCAGGGAGTAAAGCGGGCCGCAGCTTGTTCCCAAGAACAGAGGCGCTGAGGCTGTGCCCGTGTTTTCAAAATACCGTATCGATGTGGACATTCCGCTGGTGCTGCTCACAAAAACGTCGAAATCACCGTCGCCATCAAGGTCAGCGAAAGTCGGTGTGGAAAACCAGTCCTCCAAAGCGAAAGAATAATAGTCCCCACACCCGGTATCGTAATACCAGAAGGGGCTGTCCGCGCCGGCGCGCATTACAAAGGCCGGGGTCGAGACAGTGCCGATGTTTTCAAAGTAGTCAATCTCCCCGAAACCATTGCCCACACCGGCGTCCAGGTCGCCGTCATTGTCAAGGTCCGCGAAAGTCGGCGTCGAAAACCTTTTATCCACAATGGAGAGATAATACTCTATCTCGTAATTCCAGAAGGGATTGTCCGCCCCGGTTCGCATTTCAAAGGCCGGGGTCAAGGCAGTACCGGTGTTTTCAAAATAGGCAATGGTGCCCGCCTTGTCGCCTACAAAAATATCGATGTCTCCGTCAGCGTCGATGTCAACAAGGGTCGGCCGGCTTTTCGCGGAAGCGCCCACGGGCATGGGCAGGGGATTGCCTTCAATGCCATGGAAAAGAAACGGGCCGGGCGCGGCCAGGGCCTGATGGGCCGGGGAAGCCAGAAACACGCATCCGGCCACGGAGGCCGCCATGGCGCCCGCTCTCAGTATGCCATGCGAAAGCGTCTGCCCGAAAACGGTGCTGTCTTTTTGAACGACTGTTTTGGTTAAATGATTTTTTGCCATACCCGCCTTCCTTGTATTGTATTTAGATACGTAGATGCACTTTGTTCCCCTGTGCAGCGAACCGCAACGGGCGCTGTCGGCTTATCCATGACAGCTCCGGTGCGCCTTGTTTCAGCTTCCTGAATGCGCCGTGGTTCCTGTTTCAGAAGAAACCTCCGTGTACTCTTCGAACACATACCCGGTGGTGCCGTCGGCTTTTTTTATTTTGACCCACCCGGCCATGGCCTCTACAACTTCCGCTTCTTCGTTACGCATCAGTTGGCCGATCTGCTCGTTTCCATAGGGTTTGTTCCGAATGACAAGAACATCCACGTTGGGCCGTAGCCTGGGAACCGCCGGAACCGTCGGCGCCGGAACAACGGCAACCGGTGACACCGGCATGCTTGCGGTGACGTGCGCAGCCTGTGACTCCGGCTTCGGCACACTGGATGCATCGCCTGTTTCCGGCACAGCCGCCGTGTATTCTCCGAACACATAGCCGGCGGTGCCATCGGATTTCCTGATTTTGAGCCAATCCCCCTGCGTGTCCAGAACAACGGCTGTTTCGTTATGGAAGAGTTTGCCGGTCCGCCGGCCTTTCAAATCTGGAATGGCTCGAATGTTGAGGCCGTCCACGGTAGACCGAATCCTTGCGGCAGATTGTATCGCGTCTGTTTCAGTCGCCGGAAAATCAGATGCCCCGTCTTCCGTCCCAAGGACAGTAACCGTGTACGCTTTAAACACATAGCCGTCGGTGCCGTCGGCTTTCCTGATCTTGAGCCAATCCGTCAGGGTCTCAACCACCGTTGCCGTTTCGTTTTGAAGCAGTCTGCCCACACACTGGCTGCTTATGCCGGGCATGGCCCGCATATTAAGAATATTCACGGTGGAACGGATTTTTGTCGCCGGTTGGGTTATAGCCATCGGGGCCGCGGCTTTTTCAGAGGCCGGCCTGACAACCGGCAACGTCAGGGGGGCAACTGTCACGGTCTGGTTGCCGATGCCGAATCTGGCAATTGTGCGAGCGGCAGTCTGCCTGACTTCTTTGTCGGTATCGTCCAGCGCCGCTATAAGGGCGTCCGCCGCTGAGTCTGTCTTGGGACCGAAGCGATCCAGTATCTGAGCCGCCTCCCTTCGCGCATCCACATTCTTGTCGGAAAGGGCTTTTACCAGGTTGGGGACGTTACCGTCCGCATACACCTCAAAGGCCCCCAGCGCATTGGCTGTCTCGCGACGCACGTCACCATCATCGTCCTTCAACGAGTCCTTTAACGCCTCGATTATGGCGCTGTCGGACCGGGTGCCGATCTTCCCCAGGGCACTGACCGCTTCCAGGCGAACGCCTGGGTCTTGAAATTTTGAGGCCTTGATCAGGGCGGGACGGGCAGATCTTGCCGCAAAACGCATCTCGCCGATGGCCTTTGCGGCGGCGCGTCTTACCTCATTATATCGCTGGGTCCAGTAGTAGCTCCATTCTCTTTCGTCCAGCAGGGCGGAAGTCAGCGCGGGAATGGCGTCAGCGCCGGCCGGCCCCATTTGAGCCAACTGGCTGGCGGCGTTCACGCGAGCCGTCCAGTCTTCCGACTCAAGGCGGTTGATATGCACCAGGACCATCAGGCCCTTATCCGCTTCCGATCCCGATGCGGTCCCGATAATACGCTCCATGGCATTGGCGGCCGCTTCGCGCACCTTATACATGGGGTCCCCCAGCACAGCCACAAGGTCAGGAAGCGCCTCTCGTGCGTTAGGACCAATTTCTCCAAGGGCCATGGCCGCCTCCATTCGCACATTCGGCGCATTGTCCTTCAGCGCTTTTTGCAACCCGGGAATGGCGGAAGCCTTTGTTAAATCACTGTTCGGCGCGATGTCATGGGACCTGTGCCACGGGGCGCACGCAGCCAGCATCCATGCTGCGAGAAAGACTCCGAATATGGCTGCCATGCTCCTGGCAATGGTGTGGGCTTTCCAAGGCATATCTTCTCCTTTTTGTTTTAAATAGTTTCCATCCATAAATGGCCTTTTTCCGCAATCTCTGCGTCAAACTGCGGGCTTCCTTGTGCGGCGTACAACAGTACGCCTCCGCGTCAGCCCTTGTTTTCCTTGATCTTGCGAAAAAATCCTCATTTCTGGATTGGAAACCTTTTTCGTGTCCCCATAACCGATGGATGGACACTAAATAGTTGATGGTTGCCGCCTGTCGGGTTGCATTCTTTTCCCCAACGATACGGCACCATCTTTATCTTCTCCTGCGCTAATTCGTTTAGAATATATACGACCGGTTTGATCACTGTCACCTCGCATTCTCAAATTGCCGGCCGATGGGGTATGCCAATTAAAACTAATGGAATAAAATTGTTACCTTCAACGCTCGCCCTGAAAAAAACATTCAGGGCCATTGGACCTCAGGTTTTGGCCCGGGTATTTCATGAAATTTCTGACGGGGAGTCGAGCCGGCAATAAATAAGATTGATTCCGCGGTATGGATTTTGTTATGAAGGAATCTTGAATATCCGGATCAACCCGGATATTTCACGAGTTGATTTGGCCGCATATGCAAGGCGCGGGACGCGATTAGTG
>JBMORB010000008.1:0-4497 GCA_049320925.1 Thermodesulfobacteriota bacterium
TGGGTGCCCCTGTGCACCACCCCGGACGGCGAGGTCCAGATCGCCATCGATAACCCCCACGACATTCAGCGGGTTAATGAAATCAAAGCCCTGTTCACGGGGAGACGGCTGAAGTTCTGCGTCTCCTTCAAGCAGGACATCTATGATTTCATCGAACTGTTCACCACCGATGAGGTGGAGACCTCCTCCATCGATGAAATTCTGTCCAAGATGCAGGAGGAAGACCAGGAAGTTGAAGAGACCACCGCCGGAGTAAGTGAAGAAAGCAGCGCCATCGTGCAGCTGGTGAACAAGATCATCATCGACGCGTACAACCGGGGCGCGTCGGATATTCATATTGAACCTTACCCGGGCAAAGGCAATACCGAGGTGCGCATCCGCGTGGATGGCCGGTGCACCCTTTACCAGACCATCCCCTACCATTACCGGGGGGCGGTGGCCTCCCGCCTCAAGATCATGTCGGACCTGGACATCGCGGAAAAGCGCAAACCCCAGGACGGCAAGATCAAGTTCAAGAAATACGGCGGCCTGGACATCGAACTCCGCGTGGCCACCATCCCCACTCAGGGAGGACTGGAAGACATCGTCATGCGTATTCTGGCCGCGGGTGAGCCCATCCCGTTGGCCAAAATGGGGTTTTCAAAACACAACTACGAAAATTTTGTCTCCTGCATCACGCGGCCTTACGGTATTGTGTTCGTCTGCGGTCCCACGGGTTCTGGTAAAACCACAACCCTTCACTCCGCTTTAAAGCATATCAACAAGGTCGACACCAAGATCTGGACCGCAGAGGATCCCGTTGAAATTACCCAGCGAGGCCTTCGCCAGGTCCAGGTGAAGCCCAAGATCGGATTTGATTTTGCCGCGGCCATGAGGGCCTTTCTCCGCGCCGACCCGGACGTGATCATGGTGGGTGAAATGCGCGACAAGGAGACCACTCACATCGGTATCGAGGCGTCTCTTACCGGTCACCTGGTGTTCTCCACGCTGCATACCAACAGCGCGCCGGAAAGTATCACCCGTCTGCTGGACATGGGTATGGATCCCTTCAACTTTGCCGACGCCGTGCTTTGCATCCTGGCCCAGCGCCTGGTGCTGACCCTTTGCAAGGACTGCAAGAAGAAATACCATCCGACCAAAGAGGAATACGACGAGCTGGTGAGGCTCTACGGCGGTCAGGAGCTTTTTGATAAATCGATCAACATTCCTTATACCGACACCCTGGAGTTGAACAAGCCCAACGGATGCAACGCATGCAACAACACTGGTTACCGGGGCCGCATGGGCCTGCACGAACTGTTGATGGGCACTCTGGATATCAAAAGACTGATTCAAACCCGTGCCCGGGTGGAAGAAATCCGGGACAAGGCCATTCAGGAGGGCATGCGGACCCTGATGCAGGACGGTATTGAAAAAATATTTGAAGGATACTGCGACCTGATCATGGTGCGCAAGGTCTGTATCGTCTAACCCGGACATTTCATGAAATTTTTCTACTTTGATTAATTTCCATCCAAGCTACAGTATGTTGGAATTGATTCCAGATGTTTTAAAAAAATACAAGCTGTCATGAACGACTTGAGGCGTTTTTTGCCGATTTGATGTCGAAAAATTTCACCCTTCGGGCGAGTCGCCTTGGCCGCACCTGCTCTCGTTGCGGGACATTCGCAGTAGGCCGGCTACAGCTTCATCTCCCGCGCCTTGCATCTTTCGGCCAAATCAACTCGTGAAATATCCGGGCCAGGACTTCCGGGTTACCGGTCCTGCTCCAGAATGGCAAGGCCTACCAGGCAGTAGTCTCTGAAACGTCCGGTTCGTCCCTCGGTGATATGGCAGATTCTGGTTTTCACGATCCGTGTAGCGCCCAGAAGGTCTCGGGGAAAATATTTCATCCGGAACTCTTTGCCTTCCGACAGACAACCCAGAACACGGGAGTCCTTTTCGATCAGAATGCACATGCCGTGGGACGAAATGTCCCAGAGTATGAAGTGATACAGCATTTCCAGTTCCGTAATAAAAAACTGCACGCTGTAATATTCATCCACGATGGTTCTGGGTTCGGACCGCTTTTCCATAGTCAGCTTCATGTCGATATTCCCTGTCTGTTTTAATTGTAGGATGCGGACATTCCCGGCACAACATAAAACGTCGTCTCAACCCTGTGAAACAACTCTGACGACGCACGATTATCTCCGTATCTGCAAATGTTTTATCCCAAAATATTTAGCGAAAAAAACAATATCCTGTTTGAAAAACTAACACAAAAAAGGCTTGTTTTGCACCAGTTAGTTAAAATCGTGACCATGCCCCGACCGTCAATATTCAAAAGTCCGGTCAAAGTCACCCGCAGTTAGTATAAAAAACAGAATAGAGAGTCCAGGATTTTTCTGTCGCAGGGAGAGCCGTCCGCCCTGTCCATAATGGAAGAAAATAAAGGGCAGGCCAGCCTCTGGCTGGTCTGCCCGTGCTACATGAAATTGGGTGGTCTGTTCTGGGAAGCTACTGGAACGCGGACACGCTTCTGGGAACCCCTTCAAAAGGCGTCCTTCGTTTGGACTTCAGGGTCCTGGGGTCTCGCAGGGTTTTGAGTATCTCGATGCTCTCCTTCATGCCCCGCAGGTGCCGGGCCATGCCAAGGGCCATGCCCGTTATATTGGCCATGGCCTGGACAAAATTAAGATCGTCCAGCGTAAATTCCCAGGGCTCGGCGGTGTAAATCCGCAAGGCCCCGATGATGTGCCCGCCGGAAAACACCGGCACGGAAACCAGGGACGCGACCCCCTCTTTTTTGGCCGCTTCCGGATATTGAATGCGCGGATCATCAGCCACATCATAAATCGCCACCGGCCCCTCCTTCAGAGACGCGGCAATAGATTTCAGGGAACTTAGCGGCCCTTTGTTGAGATACTCATTGCTGAGGCCGAAGGACGCTGCTACCTCCAGATCATTGGTGGCGCGATTGATAAGAAACAGTGTGCAGCCCTTTACATTAAGGGCCGATTTGATGCTTTCCACGGTAATCAGCACCACCTCTTCCGGGTCCTTTGAATGGGAAATGGCATTGGTAATCTTTACCAGCGTGTCATAGTTGAACAGTTGTTTTTTCATATTCCCCCCTTATCGGCAAAGAAAATTGCAAGACAGACAACTCCGCCGCTTTGCCACGCTTCGGCTTCCATCAGCGCAAGCGCGCCGGTGGAAGCCCGGATATGCACAGCTTGAGTCGCATGGTGCCTCTCCATTCTTTAAAAGCAAAAACCATAATGGAGCCAGATGCACTTTCAGGCGCAAGGGGAAGCGGAAGACCGGATGTCGGATGGTAAAGCGCAGGCCGGGAAACAGATCTTCAACATCGGGCAGGCATCGGAAGATGGACTGATAATACCACCGGGCCGCTGGAAAGGCAATTTGAATCGCCGGATCAGGCGTTATCCATATCGGCCCGGCTGAAAAACCGGTCTTTTTCACCAGCAAGTGCGGTAATGAAACCGGCCGCGCTGTCGGCTGACATCTCAAAAGGATTGAACTGAAGGCCCGAAGAATATTTGAAGCATATGGCCTTGTCCACATCATTCATGGACAGGTAAGCCATGGACCATTTTTCAAACACCCGCTGGCTGACTTCCCGGTAATCCAGAAGAGTGACGCGGGTGTGCCGGGGATCTTTGATGATGGAAAGATAAAGGTTGTTGACATGGTCCCGGGGCCCTTCCAGCCATTGCAGAAAATACTGGGGGTCGTAACACAGTACGCCGGTAACGGCCAGGTTCTGGTTTCTCTCGCGGGCGATCTTGAGGATCTGTCGCAGGCTTTTAAGGTCACAGGTTTCGGTCAATTCGCTGGTGTAAATCAATCGGACAAGCGGCATGGGACGCTCCTTTAAATGTTTTAACGGCCACCTAAAAACAGCCCCATATCGGACCGGCGTTACCCCGTCCCGCTTTGATGACGCCAAAAGGGAACGCCGACAAAAAAATTATCAGGTACAGGGAGTTTATGTTTTCACGAAAATGGAATCAATCATTTTCTGCATCTTGGCCCGTTCCCCGTACAAAGGTCGGGGAAACCCGGCGGCACCGTCGCCGGTCGCCAAACCGGTCGCCGGCTTATTCAAAGGCTTTCATAAATCCGCCGCACCGTTTCCGGGCCGTGAAGGCGCTCCAGCCGGCGGACGGTGAAGTGGCCCCTGCCGATATTCTGAAAATGGTCGATGAACAGGGTGTTAATGGCGGCCCCGCCGACGGCGCCCACAACGGGAATGGCCTGGGCCGCCGCTTTTTCAGACACCACCACGGAAAAACGGGAGGCGATCTGGGCGATCAGGCGGACAATGGCCGGCGCGCCCCGGTCGGAAAGCCCTTTGCGCGCGAGGTGGGCCGCGGCGTCCGACACCGCCTTGGCCATGGCGGCCCGGGCCGCGAAATACCCGGTTTCGGCGCCGTCATCATTCTTTGACCGGCCCCCCAGGGCAAAAACATGAATGCACTGGATCCGGGC
>JBMORB010000009.1:0-4492 GCA_049320925.1 Thermodesulfobacteriota bacterium
GGCTTGCCAGCCGGAGAGAGGGGGGCATGCCCCCCTCTCTCCGGTCTCCCGGCTGGCGGCATGAACAACCAACCAAGTTCCACCTTAAAACGGCCGCCAGGCTGTCCAACCAACCGCACCCGCCTCAGCCTCCCCGGCGTCAACTGCAGTGCCACCGGTTTGATTAGTATCCAAACCATCAGGGTCACCCCACATGATACTGGTGAAACTAATACCTGTTGTACCTGTGCCCCCCAAAAAGATGCCAACACCCGCTGCCCACAAGCTTCCTGTACAAAGCGACAGCCCAACAACTACTATTCCTGAGATACAAATAGATTTACAGAGTTTCAGCATTCTGGTTATCTCCCCCTCAATCGGATCTGTTTCAAATGTTAAGGCCGCTTATTTAATTGCTCCGTTCCGCCACAAAGACAGCGGAGAACTGCCGGAGCGGGATCGTGCCGTCCTGCTTTTTTTTCTCAAACGCGGCCACCAGGTCGGCGCGCAGGGAATCGCGCAGGTGTTCCGGCACAAGGCCCAGCAGGTTGCCGAACGAACTCGACTCCGCGAAATCAAACACGGCCCTGCCGTCGGGAAGGCAATGGTCGCGCCGGGCCACGCCCACATCCACCATGCTGAACCGCCGGCCGGTGAGTAACGTAACCACCTCGGTGGTGGTCAGATGGCCGGTCATCGCGGTCATGGACTTGTAATCCAGCGATTCCATGTACGGGGAGTTGCTCAGCACGGTAACGCAGATGTGCGGGACCGTGGCGGTCCAGTGCAGTTCCTTGGGCGTGCTGGTGAGCCCCACCCTTCCGCCCGGCCGCAGCACGCGGTATATTTCCTCAAGCGCCCTGGGCTTGTCCGATATCCAGTGAAACACCTCGTTCAGGCAGACGGCGTCAAAGCTTTTGTCCGCAAAGCCGTCAAGGGACTCGGCGCTGCCGACCTCGAAGCAGACCCCGCCGTTGTTGTTCCGGGCCATGGCGACCCGTTCGGGCAGAGGATCGACACCGGTCACCGCGCCCTTTGGCCCGACACGATCAGCGATCCAGCCGGTGAGCCGGCCGGTGCCGCACCCCAGATCCAGCACGCGGTCTCCCGGCTGGATATCGAGCTTTTCAACCAGCCGTTTGCCGCCCTCGAACTGCCACTCGCTGATCCGGTCATATATCTTTGCAAGGTCGCGGGAGTCATGATCATAAGATGCCATGAAGACAGCCCTCCAGAATGTTGAAAGCGCACCCCTTCATCTATGCCAGGGACTGGGATTGTATGCTCCATCCTATAAAGCCGCGGCACGGGGTTGTCAATGGCTTTTCCAATCAGCGTCCCATGGGCGGGTAATACCTGTCAGGGCGCCGGGCTGGGAACAGATGGGAAGGACCGGCCGCCTTTCCTGGTCAGAGGGCTGGACTCCGGCTCGGGGGCCGGAGTGACGATGGGTGCATGTTGAGCTCTCATATGAATGTCGATTGCGATCCCGATTGCGATCCCGATACCGATACCGATTTCGATTTGGAGGCTGTTGCCTCCTGTGTCAGGGCTCTGGTATAGTGACAGCCGCAACAACCGTCAGGCAATGGAGGGGAAATGACCCTGGATCAAGCGCTTGTATTTGCCGTGCTGCTGGCGACCCTGGTGCTTTTCGTGTGGGGCCGGTGGCGCTACGACATTGTTTCCCTGGCCGCACTGCTGGCGACCTTCGCCGCCGGGCTGGTGCCGGCGGACCAGGTATTTGACGGGTTCGGCCACCCGGCGGTGATCACGGTGGCGGCCGTGCTGGTGATCAGCCGGGGCCTGCTCAACGCCGGCGTGGTGGAGAGCATCTCCCGCCTGCTGGAAAAGGTGGGCAACCGGCCCACTCTTCAGGTGGCGGCCCTTACCGGCATTGTGGTGGTCTGTTCGGGCTTCATGAACAACGTGGGGGCTCTGGCCCTGATGATGCCCGTGGCCGTATGGATGTCGCGCAAAAGCGGCCGTTCCCCTTCCCTGCTGCTCATGCCCCTGGCCTTCGGCTCCCTGATCGGGGGCCTGATCACCCTGATCGGCACCCCGCCCAACATCATTCTGGCCGCTTTCCGCGCCGAAACCGGAAGGCCCCCCTTCGGCATGTTCGACTTTATGCCCGTGGGCCTGGGCGTGGCAGCGGCGGGCCTGCTCTTTATCTCTCTGGCGGGCTGGCGGCTCACCCCCCGGCGGGAGAGCGCCACCTCGGCCGAAGAACTGTTTGAGATCGACGACTACATCAGCGAGGTGGTGGTGCCGGAGACCTCAAAAATGGTGGGCCAGACCCTCTACCATCTTTCCCTGGCCATGGAAAAAGACCGGCAGGTCACGGTGGTGGGCCTGGTGCGGGGCGAGCGACATATTCCCGCGCCGTCCTGGTACGAGGTGCTGTCGGCCGGAGACATCCTGGTGGTGCAGGCCGATGCCGAGGAGCTTCAGTTTTTGATTGATGAGATGGGCATGACGCTGGCGGCCAACCGGGAAGCCGAAAAGACGGCAATGGAATCCGACGATATCCGTATTCTCGAGGCCATTGTATCGCCGGGGTCGGCAATGATCGGTCACACCGCCATGAGCATGCGGCTGCGGCGCAACCACGGGGTGAACCTGCTGGCTGTGGCACGCCAGGGCCAGCGGCTCAAAAGCCGGCTGGCCCAGACCCGGTTCGCCGCCGGCGATATTCTGCTGCTGCAAGGTGGGCAGGAGGCGGTCAACACCTTTCTTTCGGCCATGAACTGCCTGCCCCTGGCCCAGCGGGGGTTTCACCTTTCCCGGCCCCGGCAGGTGGTGATGGCCGTGGCCATTTTCGGCGCGGCCATGGCGGCGGCGGCGCTTAACCTGGCGCCGGTTCAGGTGGCCTTTGCCGGGGCCGCCCTGGTCATGGTGGTGACCGGCCTGATTCCGCTAAAGGAAATCTATGAAAGCGTGGACTGGCCCGTTATCATTCTGCTGGGGGCACTGTTTCCCCTGGGAACGGCCCTGGAAACCACGGGCGGCGCACAGCTGATCGCCGACAGGCTGGTGCTGCTCTCCGGCCGTGTTCCTCCGTGGGCCGTGCTGGCCGTGCTGATGTCCGGCACCATGCTGCTTTCCAACGTGATCAACAATGCCGCGGCCGCCGTGCTCATGGCCCCCATCGCCCTGAGCCTGGCCAACGGCATGGGGGTGTCCGCCGACCCGCTGCTCATGGCCGTGGCCGTGGGCGCCTCCTGCGCTTTTCTCACGCCGGTGGGCCACCAGTCCAACGCCCTGGTCATGGCACCCGGCGGTTACCGGTTCGGCGACTACTGGCGCATGGGTTTGCCCCTGTCGCTGCTGATGCTGGCGGTTGGCGTTCCCCTGATCGTCTGGGTCTGGCCGTTCTGAAAACCGGCATTGCGGGTGAAGCAAAGCAATCTTTACCCTGCCTTCAAGGCCAGTGGTCGCCATCATTATACCGCCACCGCCATTCAGGCCGAACACGGGCAAGCCCGCCTGCGGCGGCCTTTGTCCGTTGATGCCCATTGTCGACCGGTTTTCTTTACCGGTCGGCACGTGTCAGGCGACAGCTTGCCCGTGCGGTGCACAGCATTCAGAAATACCCCTTCCCGGCCTTTGATGGCCTTCCTGGATTTTGCCCGGTGCTTTTGCGCCATTAATCCTTCCTGTTTTTAAAAACCCCTCACCCGGATTGTAAAACTTTTGCAATATCCGAAAGATCGTTTTGGGACATGGCAGTTAACTGTTATGGTCGATTTTCTTGAAGCGTATTGATCGTCCCGGATGTTGCATGAGATATCCGGTCTGAACAACCAGCCGCCCCGCGCGGTACTAAAGTAATTGGGAAAAGAATAGAAAAGGATCGATTGATGAAACTGCTGCTGACATCTGTTTTCGGCCCCTATGGCGTTGATGATGACTATGGCCGTAAGGAAAACATCATGGAGTTGTTCCATAACCAGGTTACACGGGAACAGGGGGTTTTTTCCCTTCGCATAAACCACCAGAGCGCCGGGCTCCACCTGATGGCGGAGAATGTCCGGGTGCCGACCATGGTCCTTGATTTTCCGTCAAAAAGACGGTTCCGGGATGAAGTTAAAAAAGGGTATGATTATATCGGTATCTCCTTTATTGTTCCCAACTTTGCCAAGGCCCGAAAAATGGCCAAGATCATCCGGGACGTCTCCCCGAAAACAAAAATTATTCTGGGCGGCCATGGCACCAGTATCGGCAATATTGAGGAGCTGATTTCCTGTGACCATGTGTGCCGGGGGGACGGGGTAAAATTTCTGCGGCAGCTCTTTCATGAGGATGTCAACGCGCCTGTGGTTCACCCGATGATCTATTCGTCGTTTAACAAACACATAGTGGGTGTTCCCCTGCCCCGGGATTCAGGGGTTATCATGACGGGCGTGGGGTGTTCCAATGGATGCCGGTTCTGCTGCACAACGCACTATTTCCAGAAGGTTTACACGCCGTTTTTTAAAACCGGCCGGGAGATATATGACGTCTGCGCGCG
>JBMORB010000010.1:0-4488 GCA_049320925.1 Thermodesulfobacteriota bacterium
CTCAACAGCGACGCCATGCTGGTTTCGGACACGGTGGCCGGGCTGCACGCTTTTCTTGAAAAGAATCCCGGTTACGCGGCGGCCGGCCCCGGGGTGCTGCTGCCGGACGGCACAAGGCAGCCGAAAATATGCGGCGGGCTGCCCACGCTGCGCCGGGTGGCCAACGACGCATTGCTGTTGAGCGCGCTTTTCCCCGGCGCCGGCGCTTTTCAGGGCATGCACATGGACCGGCCCACCGCGAACATCACGCCGGTGGGATGGCTTTCCGGGGTCTGCATGCTGATCCGCCGGGAAGCGTTTGAGGCGGCAGGCGGTTTTGACGAGCGGTTTTTCCTTTACGCGGAAGACATGGACCTGTGCCGGCGGTTGGGGGACCAAGGCTGGAAACTGGCCCACGTGGATGATTTTCCGGTGATCCACGAACGCGGGGGCAGTGCGGCTTCGGCGGCCGATATTATTCGAAACAGCGTGCTTCAGCAGAAATACTTTCTTACCATGCTGGCGCAGATGTTCGGCCGCCGGCAACTGGCAGCGGCCCGGCTGCTGATGCTTTCCGGGCTGGCGCTCAGGGTTGTCGCCGGCCTGATCATGAAACTTGGCCCGGCGAAACGCCGGGGCCTGCTGCTGGAAACATCGGTGGCCCGGCTGAAAGCGCTTTGGGGAAAAGGGTAGAAATAGATGCGCATCGGCATTGACGCACACATTCTGGGCAAACAGCGGGGCGGTGTTGAGCGCTACGTGGCCGAGATCGTTGCCCGGGTGCCGGCACTTCTGCCGGAGCACCGGTTTTTTGTTTTTGTAAACCGGCGTTTCGCGAAAAAAGTTTTTTCTTCCGGCAACGTGACCTATGTGGCCACACCCCTGTCCGACCCAATTCTCCAACGATCCGTGATCCTTCCGGTGCTGGCGCGCAGATGGCGTATCGACCTGCTGCACACCCAACGGGTGCTGCCTTTTTTTGCCGGCTGCCGGTGCCTGGTGTCCATGCACGATATTCTGCCGCTTAGCGCGCCGGACAACCACCGGGGGTTTCGGAACTTTCTGATCCGGCGGCTGACCCCTGGGTCCGCCCGCAGGGCGGTGGCGGTGCTGACCGTCAGCCGGACGGTCAGGCGGGAAATCATCGAAACCCTGGGTGTGTCTGAAGAAAAAGTGAAAGTCGTCTATAACGGCCTGTACCGGCCCTCACCCCAAACAGCGGCCCCGGATGAAAACGAGACAGGCATTCCGCCGCCCTATATCTTATATGCAGGCGCCATTGAGCGGCGGAAAAACCTGTTGTGTCTTGTCAGGGCATTTGGCCGGATGCGTGAAAAAACGAAAACATCCCTGACGCTGGTGATCGCGGGCATGGACAGGGACAATGCCTATAAAAAAGAGCTTCGCGCCCTGATTGGCCGTGAAGGCCTGGATGACCGGGTCATTTTCACCGGTTTCGTGCGGGATACCGTCCTGACCGGGCTTTACCGGAACGCCGATATGCTGGTCGCGCCTTCCATGGGGGAGGGGTTCGATCTGCCGCCCCTGGAGGCCATGGCCCTGGGCACGCCGGTGATCTGCTCGGACATTGAAGTGCACCGGGAACTGCTGGACGACGCGGCGGTTTTTTTTGATCCCGTCTCGGCCGACGGACTTGCCGCGGCGATCTTGTCGTTTTATGCGCACCCGGAACAGCGGAAAGCACTGGTGGACCGGGGGCTTGCCGTGGCCGGCCGGTTCACGTGGGAAGAGACGGCCCGGCAGACGGCCGACATATACCGGGAGGCCTTTGAAAACGGCCCGGCGGGCGGGAAAGGGCGGTTGTCGTGAACCGGAACATGGGAAAAAAAACCGGCTTGGCGTGGTCATGGGCGTTGGCCTTTCTGCTGCTGTTTTTTTTACCGGCCATGGCCGCGCCGCAGACGCCAGTCGGTCATCGCTACCGATGCGAAGTGGATGCCGGACAGGTGACGGGAACGGTCTGCCGGGAACTTTTCGGGACCAATGTCGAGTGGTTCAATAACGGCGGGGGGCTGACGGACGCCGCCGGCCGCGTGGACGGTGACCTGACAAGGCTGGCAATGGAGCAGGGCGTGTCGGTGGTCCGTTTTCCCGGCGGCACCCTGTCTGACTTTTACCACTGGGAAAACGGCATCGGGCCTGTTTCAAAACGGCCGGTGTCGCCGCATCACACCGACCCGGGAAGCTCGAAGAACAATTTCGGCAGCCCGGAACTGATCCGGTTCTGCCGGCAGACGGGGGCTCACCCTCTGATCACGGTCAATGCCGGCACCGGCACGCCGGAAGAGGCCGCCGCCTGGGTGGCTTATATGAACGCCCCGCGTCATGCCGCCAGAACCGCCGACGGGTTTCCCGATCCCGTGGGCGTCCGAATATGGGAGGTCGGCAATGAACTTTACCTGGACGGCACCGGCGCCGAGAAAGCGATCGCCCTCACCCCGGACCGCTATGCCGAAAGATTCCTCGCCTATGCGGAAAAAATGCGGGCCGCTGATCCGTCCATCGAGCTGGCGGCTATCGGCGTCGCCGGCTCCTATACCGTCCCCTTCGGACCTCACGGGAACTGGAACCGGGTGGTTCTTTCAAAGGCGGGCGGCCGGATCGATTACCTGTCCGTTCACAACGCCTACTTCCCCGTGCTTTATGAGCAGAAAACCTTCGACGAAAAGGCCGTGTATCAGTCACTGTGGGGATCGGCCCTGGCCGTGGAAAGGGACCTTCGCCAAATCGGGGCCCTGATGAAGATATACTGCAAAGGGGAAAACACCGGCATTGCCGTCACCGAGTGGGGCCCGCTGTTTTCCTTTTTTGATCCCGCGTGGCGGGACCACACGGGAACCATGGGCGCGGCTGTCTACGTGGCCCGGCTTTTCCAGGTGTTCATGTCCAATCCCATGGTCCGGGCGGCCGCCTACTTCAAGTATACCGGCAGCGATTTCATGGCCTGGGTGGACGCTCGAAAGACACCCCGGACCCCCTATTATGTGGTAAAGATGTATGCAAACCATTTCGGTACCCGGCTGGTGAAATCAACCATCGAGACCCCGGTTTTTGACACGGGAAAGATCGGGTTTGCCAGGGCCGAAAAGAACGTGCCGGTTCTCAGCGTGATCAGCGCCCTGGATGCGTCGGGAAACCGGCTTTTTGTCAATATCGTCAGCTGCAGCTGGGACCGGGCGCTGAAGGTGGACCTGAACGTGCGCGGCTTTGACGGGCCGTGGAAAATACCGGCGGTCGCAAGGGTCCTGTCGGCGTCGTCGCCGACGGCCGGCGCCGGGGCGGGGACACCCGGAGGCGAAGCGCCGACCGGCATTCAAACCCTGCCGGTGGACCCGGGCCGCGGCATTGTGATTCCGCCGGCATCGGTTGTAATAATTGAGATAACAAAAGATAATGGTCAGACATAAATGAAACAGCCGCAATGCCGGGGTGTCCGGCGTGATGAGGCGTGGCCGGCGGCCCGCCGATAAGGAGGATCAGGAATGACAGGAAAACAGTATGCCATGCTGATGGTGACGGGCCTTTGCCTGCTGATTATGCAGGGATGCGCTGGACATTCCGGGGTTTTGCTGATTCAGCCCGGTTATGACCCCATCACCATTGATGAAGAGTCGGTCTTTTACCCCAGGGGAGACAAAAAGGAATTTACCATCGGCCCCGGGGATGTGCTGCGGGTGGAGGCGGCCATTTATACCGCGCCGTCCAAAAAGTTTTTGCTGGAAAAGGGGAGCCAGATTCTGCTCACTTTTCACTCCGTAAAGGAGGGGGATTACCACGTGATGGCGGGGGATGAACTCCGGATCGGTTTTTTGACCGATAGCAGCCTGAATTTCGACATCACGGTGCGGCTGGACGGACGCATCAGCATTCCCAAAATCGGGGAGATTGATGTCGTCGGCAAAACCCCCGGGGAGATCGGCATGGAGATCACCGGCGCCTATCGCGGGAAAATTGATGACCCCCGGATCATCATATCGGTTTTAAGGAGCAACACGGAGCCGATCAACCTGATGGCCGGTGAATACACCGTGATGCCGGACGGCGACGTCAATCTGCCGGTCCTCGGCACCTTCCCCGCCGCCGGCATCTCGCTGGAAGACCTTCAAAGGAACATTTCAGCGGTTGTGCAGGAACGGTTTCATAACAACTTCGCCGCCTCGGTGGTAGCCACCAACATCGCCACCCAGCAGATCGAACAGTACGACAGGGTGGTCACCGTGACCCCGTCCGGGGGTATCATTCTGCCCAAGGTCGGTTATCTCACCGTGGCCGGGCTCACGCTCACCGGCATGAAAACCGCCATTCAGGACGCCCTGCGGGCCCGGTACAGCAATGACGTTGATGTCTTTATCACGTTTATCGCCGGGGGTACCCAGTCCGTGTACGTGGGCGGCGAGGTCCGGTTTCCCGGCACATACCCGTTTGCGCCGGGCATGACCATGCTCAAGGCCGTCATGGCCGCCGGCAGCGCCACCAGCACGTCCGCCA
>JBMORB010000011.1:0-4478 GCA_049320925.1 Thermodesulfobacteriota bacterium
AGGCCGTGGGAAGTCAACCGGCAAAACAGCTATGAAATGATGCCGGATCAGGGTCTGGCATGACGGCAGGCGTCTAATTCTTACTGGATGCCGGATCGGGGTCCGGCATGACGGCTATGGATGCCGGATCAGGGTCCGGCACCACGGAGAGGATTGCCTGCCGCGCAATGACGAATGCAAGTCGAGCCATCGGGATGCGATGGGCCGATTTCGATACCGATACCGATAGCGATACCGATTTGGATAAGGTAACGGAAGACTGTTCATGCTTCCATAAAAAGGCCGACGGCCCTCGCCGGCTGAATGGCGACCTGAAGGTCGCCGCTACATTTGGTTTTCCGTCGGCATGTCCCGACCGTCCATCAACGGGTGGCACGGGCAAACCGCGGGTTGCCCGTGAAAGGCCGGGCATAAGATGAAAACATCACAGGCAAGGTTTGCTGTGTTTGTTCACCGCAAAGGCGCAAAGAGCGCAAAGAGTCATGCAGTGTTTGGCTGTCTTATGCCCAACCTTCTGGTTTTTCCCTGCGTCCTTTGCGTCTCTGCGGTGGATTGTAATCCAAGGCATAAAAAAGGGCTTATGGCGTTTATCGCCATAAGCCCGTGTGATTCCGGTGGTGGGCGCGACAAGACTCGAACTTGTGACCTCTGCCGTGTCGAGGCAGCGCTCCAACCAACTGAGCTACGCGCCCGGAAAAGATGTACCGCTATATTTAAACGGTGACCGGTCCGGTGTCAAGGGGAAAAAGGGAAAACGCCCTTCTATTCCCGGCCGCCCGCTTCCGGTTCCGGCACAATGATCACGGCGGCGCTTTTGTCGTTTTTCAGGTACTGCCGGGCAAGGGCGGTTATTTCCTCCGGGGAAATCGATGCGTAATCGGCCAGCAGGGTCCGGGCCCATTCCAGGCGTTCCGGGTGTTCCCGTGATCCGGCCAGCACGCTGCCCAGCCAGTAGCGGTTCTCCTTGACCATTTTCCGGATCTGGGTCAGGGCCGGGTCCACGGCCCGGCGCACCTCGTCGGCGGTGACCCCGTTTTTCACGATGTCCGCGGCAATGGCGCGTATCTGGGCCGCCACGGTCCCGGCCTCGGCCGGGGCCGCGTTTACCACCGCGTGCAGGGCCCCGTAGTCGGGATAAACGCAGGATGCCTGGTGATAGGCAAACTGGGAGTAGGACTGGCCGGTCTCTTCCCGGATAACGGTTCGCATGCGGTCGGTGAGGATATCGGCCAGAATGGAGAGCCGCCGGTTGGCAAAAATGTCCCAGCAGTCATCCGTGGGCCACGCCACCTCCACCCTTGCCTTTTTGATCACCGTGGGCACCTGAACCGTAAGCGACTTGCCTGCCGGGAAAAAGGGAAGCCCGGGGCGGCCGGTATCTTCAGGCGCTTTGTTCTCAAAAACCATGGTCCCGAAATAAAGCGCCGCCGTGTCAATCACCCGCTCCACGTCCACGTCCCCCACCACCGATATTTCCGGGGCGTGGCCGGCCATGGCACGGGCCACCCAGGCGCACATGTCATCCGCCGATACATTGGCGTACAAATCATAGCTGGGCGGCAGGCCGAACCGGGAGTCGCCGCCGGCCAGAAACCGGTCGCCGAACAGGTCCATGGCGCCGTCAATGGTGTGGGTCAGTTCCTCATAGTGCTGGGCCAGTTGCTCCAGGCTTCGCTGCCGGGCATCGGGCCTGCACGCCAGATCGTTATAAAAGCTATAGAACATCTGGAACAGGAGGTTTACCTCATCCGACGCGCAACCGCCCCGCAGTTCGAACCGGTCCTGGCCCACGGAAAATGAAAAATCGGCCGTGGCGCCGGCCAGGACCCGGCGGATCTCCTCGTTGGTCATTTTCCCGAACCCGCTTTCATTGATGACCGCGGCAGCCAGCTCGGCCAGGGCCTGTTTGTCCGAAGGTTCGGCCGACTCTCCCGGGCCGAAGCCCACCCGCACCGACACCTGGTCCGCCTGAAAATCGGTCTTTCGGATGTTGAGCCGCACCCCGTTTTCAAAATCGACCTGGTGAATGTCCAGGTCTTCAATATGGGTCCGGCGGGCCGCCTTGCCCGGTTTGGACGGATCGGGCAGATAGGGGAATACCGGGACCTCTTTTTCCTCGGGCCGGTCGACCGGCTGCAGCCGGCTTTCGGCCAGCACTGAAAGAATGCGGGTTTCCGGCGCGGTCCCGGCCCGGCTAAGGTCCGCGTTGCCCGTGACCAGCACCAGGCGGGGCTCGCTTTCCCAGGCATTCTTCAACGCCCTGTGCAGCAGGGCGGGCGTAATTTTCTCAGCCACCGGCGCCAGCAGCTTCTGTTCCTGAAGGGGCGACTGAAGCACCCGGTCCGCGGCCAGACTGTGCAAAATCCCGCCGGCCAGATCCCCGCTCTCCCGGGTGGGGGCCTGCCGCACATTCATCTCCAGGGCCTTGAGCATTTCCCGCCTCACCTCTTCGACTTCGGCCAGCGTAAACCCGTAAGCCAGCGCTCGTCGCAGTTCCTGCTCAATGGCGGACAGGGCCTTTTCCCAGGATTCCGGCGGACAGGTGGCGGAAATGTGGGCGTACTCGATCTCCTTGAACACCCTGCCGGCGTCGGTGGACGCCGATGTAAAAGGCGGCGCCTCGCTTTCCGCCAGGGCGGTGAGACGGTTGTCCAGAATCCAGAATGCCATGTCCCGTATAAACCGCGCTTTTTTGTCCGCCTTTGAGTCAGGTGGCAGGGGGGACTGGGCCATGGTTTCAAGGGTGATCTCCGTTGCCCCCGCTTCTTTTTCAAAATGATAAAAGGCCTTTTCCCCCTGGTGGGTCACGGTCCCGAAATCGGGAACCGGCACTTTGGTCGCACGGGCCGCCATGGCGCCAAAAGCCTGCCGCACAAGGGTTTCGGCCATGGCCGCGTCCATGTCGCCGGCCACCACCAGCGCCATTTTGTCGGGCCGGTACCAGGTATCGTAGAAAGCCTTCAACGCCGGACCATCCGCGGCCCGGATCACCGGTTCGGTGCCGATGGGAAGCCGGTTGGCAATGCGCGTATCCGGCAGTTCAAAGCCGAGGGTGGCCACAAAGGTGCGGTAATCCACTGAATCCCGGGTCCGCTTTTCCGCCAGAATCACTTCCCGCTCCCGGTCCACCTCCTGGGCCAGCAGCAGAGCGCCTTCGGCGTAATCGGTCATCACCACCAGTCCCTCGCGCAGGGTGGCCTCGTCGCCGGCGGGCAGGTGAAGGTCATAAATGGTGTGGAAAAAACCGGTCTGGGCGTTGGCGTCGTTGCCGAACCGCATGCCGATCTTCTGAAAGTAGCGGATCAGCTCGCCCGGCGGGAAATGGGTGGAACCGCAGAAAAGCATGTGCTCCAGGAAATGGGCCAGCCCCTGCTGGTCGTCGGTTTCGTGAAACGATCCGGCATCCACCAGCAGGTGCATGTAGACCCGGTTCTCGGGCCGCCGGTTTTCCATCAGCACATAGGAAAACCCGTTGTCCAGCCGGCCGAAAACCAGGGCCGGGTCCGGCGCAAGATCGCTGGTCTGGTGGGGGAATCCCGGCTCAGGCCGGCCGGTGGAACCCGGCAAAACACCGGACAGCCACGCGCAGCCGCCCAGAAGAAGGGCCGCCAGAAAAACGGCGGCAACCATTTTAATCATCCTGTATTGTTTCATTGAACCTCCAGGCTCGCGGCCTTCCCGAACACGGGCACCGCGAAGTCATGACTGCCGGGGTTGCCTGTCGCCAGGACCCGCGCCAGCCGTTTTGCGGGTTCGTCCATGGGCTCGTCGGTCAGCTGAAACGTGCCGAAATGGATGGCCACGGACCGGCGGGCGCCCAGGTCCAGGTGGACCTGAAAGGCCTGTTCCGGGGTCAGGTGGACCGTATCCATCATCCAGGCGGGTTCATAGGCGCCAATGGGAATAAAGGCAAGGTCCACGCGGCCCATCCGCCGGCCGATCTGTTTGAAAAAGTCGCCATACCCGGAATCGCCGATAAAACAGATATTGCCCGACGGCGCCAGAACACCGAACCCGCCCCACAGGCTCCGGTTGTAGTCATTCACGCCCCGGCGGGAAAAATGGCGGGCCGGGGTAAACAGGACGGTGAGGCCGCCCACCTGTGTTTCCTGCCACCACTCCAGTTCCCGGACATTTGTAATTCCGTGACGGTTCAGGGTGGCGCCGTTACCCGTGCCGGTGATGACGATGGGGTTATCCCGCCTTGCCAGACGCCTGAGAGTGGGAATATCCATATGGTCGTAATGGTTGTGGGAAATCAGCACCGCGTCGATGGGCGGAAGCTGAGAAAAAGTGATGCCCGGCGCGGCCACTCGCCGGGGCCCGGCCCATGACACCATGCTGGCCCTTTTGGACCAGATGGGATCGGTGAGAATATTGACGCCATCGACCTGGATCAGCACCGTGGCATGGCCCACCACCGTGTACCGGAGCCCCTTGTCCACGCGCCGGGGCGGCGTGTCGCCGGAATTGCCGGG
>JBMORB010000012.1:0-4473 GCA_049320925.1 Thermodesulfobacteriota bacterium
AATTTGATTTTAGATGCCTTTTCAAAAAACTGGACGTCCCTGGGATTGGATCCCGGCCAGCCGCCTTCGATGTAGTGAACGCCGAAGTCGTCCAAGTGTCTGGCGATGCGGACTTTTTCATCAACCGTAAAGTTGATGGTTTCGCCCTGCATGCCGTCCCGCAGCGTGGTGTCGTATATAAATACCTGTCTCATGGTCGCTTCCCCCTTTTTGTCCGGATGCCCTTTCCACCGCGCGGCCCGCCGTGGGGCACGCGGGCGTATTGCCCGGGCCGTTGCCGGACCGGGAATAACGCTGATTCCGCGACACACCGGGGTGATGGGTGTGAAAATTATTTTTTCTTTTTCCGGTTTTCCGGACGCAGGGCACGAACAGCAGCCCCGGCCTTCCACATTTCCGAGTTCTTGATGGCGTCCAGTTCCTTGCGCAGTTTTTCCATGTAATTGGGTGCGCTGTTGGCCTTGAGCACCCGCCGGGTTTCGGCGCCGGTCTTCACGCGCCGGTACAGCGAGTCAAACACCGGGGCCACCGCGTCGCGGAATTTGGGCGCCCAGTCCAAAGCGCCGCGCTGGGCCGTGGTGCTGCAGTTGGCGAACATCCAGTCCATGCCGTTTTCCGCCACCAGGCGAATCAGGCTCTGGGTCAGCTCTTCAACGGTTTCGTTGAACGCCTCGCTGGGCGAATGGCCGTGTTTGCGCAGCACGTTGTACTGGGCTTCCATGGTGCCGGCCAGGCACCCCATGAGCACGCCGCGCTCGCCGGTGAGGTCGCTGAACACTTCCTTTTCAAAGGTGGTGGGGAAGAGGTAGCCCGACCCGATGGCGATGCCCAGGGCCAGGGTGCGCTCCTCGGCCCGGCCCGTGGCGTCCTGGAAAACGGCATAGCTGGAGTTGATGCCGCTGCCGTCCAGGAAGTTGCGGCGCACGTTGGTGCCTGATCCCTTGGGCGCCACCAGGATGACGTCCACGTTCCTGGGCGGAATGATACCGGTCTGGTCCTTGTAAACAATGCCGAAGCCGTGGGAAAAATAGAGGGCATCGCCCTTGTTCAGGCACTTTTTCACTTTGGGCCACACCGCCACCTGGCCGGCGTCGGAGAGCAGCATCTTGATGATGGTACCTTTTTTGGCTGCCTCTTCAATGGGGAAAAGGGTCTTGCCCGGGACAAAACCGTCGGCAATGGCCTTCTGCCAGTAGGCGTCGCCTTCCAGCTGGCCGATAATCACCTCAAACCCGTTGTCCTTCAGGTTCAGGGCCTGGGCCGGTCCCTGGACCCCGTAGCCCAGGACGGTGATCACTTCGTTTTTCAGCACCTCCCGCGCCTTGTTAAGAGTGAACTCCTCGGAGGTGACCACGTTTTCCTCTACTCCGCCAAAATTGATCGTCGGCATTTTACCTCTCCTTTATGATGTTTGAGTTGACCTATATGCTTACTTGCTTTTGCTGTTGGCGTCCCGGGACAGGGCGATGGGGCCGGTCCGGGCGATCTCTTTTATTCCCAGGGGCTTTAAAAGCGCCAGAATGGCCGTCAGCTTGTCTTCGCTGCCGGTGACTTCAATCATGTAATTTTCATGGCCCACGTCCACCACCTTGCCCCTGAAGATATCCACGATGCGCAGGATCTCGGCCCGGTTTTCCGGCTTGGCCTTCACCTGGATCAGAATCAGTTCCCGCTGCACGTACTGGGTGCCGGTGAGATCAATCACCTTGATGACGTTGATCAGTTTGTTGAGCTGTTTTTTGATCTGCTCCACGATGGCCTCGTCGCCGATGGTGACCATGGTCAGCCGGGAGATCTGCGGGTCGGTGGTGGCGGCCACGCAGAGGCTTTCGATGTTGTATCCCCGTCCGCTGAAAAGGCCGGCAATGCGCGACAGCACGCCGGGCTGGTTGTCCACGAGAATGGACAGAATGTGTTTTGTACCGTTCATGGGCGTATCCTTTATCAGACCAGAATCATGTTGGTAATGGGGGAACCGGCCGGCACCATGGGGTAGACGTTTTCCTCCCGCTCCACCACGAAATCCATGATTACGGCCCTGGGTTCGGCCAGGGCTTTTTTGATCACCGGCACCACCTCTTCGGGCTTTGTGGCCCGCAGCCCCAGAGCGCCATAGGCCTCGGCCAGCTTGACAAAATCAGGTGCCGCCGCCATGTCGGTCCAGGCGTAGCGCCGATCATAGAACAGCTCCTGCCACTGGCGCACCATGCCCAGAAATCCGTTGTTGAGAATGGCGATCTTTACCGGCAGGTTGTGGCTCACCGCCGTCATCATCTCCTGAATATTCATCTGAATGCTGCCGTCGCCGGCAATGTCAATGACTATCTGGTCCGGGGCCGCCACCTGAGCGCCCACGGCCGCGGGCAGGCCGAAGCCCATCACGCCCAGGCCGCCGGAGGTGATAAACTGTCCGGGCCGGGTGAAGTGGTAATACTGGGCCGCCCACATCTGGTTCTGGCCCACCTCGGTGGTGATGATGGCCTCGCCCTTGGTCAGTTCGTAAAGTTTTTCCACCACAAACTGGGGTTTGATCACGTCCGTCTGCGTATAGGCCAGGGGCTTGGTGCTTTTCCACTCCTCGATCTGTCTGGCCCAGGCCGTGCGTTCTTTTTTGGTTTTGTCGTCCAGAAAGTCCTTTTCTTCCTCCACCATCTTATTGAGCCGGGTCAGGGCCGACTTGCAGTCGCCCACGATGGGAATAGCCACTTTTACGTTTTTCTGAATCGAGGTGGGGTCGATATCGATGTGCACAATGGTGGCGTTGGCGGCAAACGCGCTGGTCTTGCCGGTAACGCGGTCATCAAACCGCACGCCCACGGCGATGAGCAGGTCACAGTCCGTCAGGGAAAGGTTGGCCCGGTAGGTGCCGTGCATGCCCGGCATGCCCAGCCACAGGGGATCGGTGGCCGGGAAGGCCCCCAGCCCCATCAGGGTGGAGGTGACCGGAATCCGGGTTTTTTTGGCAAACCGGGTCAGTTCTTTGGCCGCGCCGGAAAAGATGATGCCGCCGCCGGAAAAGATCACCGGTTTTCTGGCGGTTTTCACCAGATCGATCACCTTGCGCAGCTGCTTGACATTCGGCTCGTAAGTCGGGTTGTAGGACTTGAGCGCCACTTGCCCAGGCGGATCGTAAGCAGCCCTGGCGTTGATTACGTCCTTTGGCATGTCCACCAGCACCGGGCCCGGCCGGCCGGAACGGGCAATGTAAAAGGCCTCCCGGAGGATACGGGCCAGGTCTTTGACGTCCTTGACCAGGTAGTTGTGCTTGGTGCAGGGACGGGAAATACCCACGATGTCCACCTCCTGGAAGGCGTCATTGCCGATCAGCGGGGTGGGCACCTGGCCGGTGAGGATGACCACCGGAATGGAGTCGCAGTAGGCCGAGGCGACACCGGTGATGGTGTTGGTGGCGCCAGGGCCGGAGGTAACCAGGCAGACGCCGGTTTTCCCTGAAACCCGGGCGTAGGCGTCGGCCGCGTGCACGGCCCCCTGTTCCTGGCGGACCAGGATGTGCTTGAAATTGGTGTTCATCAGCTCGTTGTAAATATCCAGCACGGCGCCTCCGGGATACCCGAATATGGTCTCCACGCCTTCTTCTTTGAGCACCTTCATCAAAATCTGCGCGCCAGTGAATTGCATGCCGATTCTTCCTTTCTATTTAAAGATGGCCCCGGTGTTGGCCGATGACACCTGCCGGGCGTACCGGGCCATGTAGCCCCGCGTGATTTTGGGCGCGGGCTGTTTCCACAAGCCCATCCGTTTCTGAATTTCGCCGTCGGCCACCTTCAGGGTGATTTTTTTGGCCGGGATATCGATGGCGATGGTGTCCCCCTCCCGGACAACGGCGATGGGGCCGCCCTCCATGGCTTCAGGCGAAACGTGGCCGATGGCCGCGCCCCGGCTGCCGCCGGAAAACCGGCCGTCGGTGATCAGGGCCACGGTGCTGTCCAGCCCCATGCCGGCCAGGGCCGATGTGGGGGTAAGCATCTCCCGCATGCCCGGGCCGCCCTTGGGCCCTTCGTAGCGGATCACCAGGACGTCCCTGTCTTTAATTTTTCCGCCCATGATGGCGGCGGTGGCGTCTTCCTCGGAGTCAAACACCCGGGCCGGGCCTTCATGGACCATCATTTTCTCCACCACGGCGGATTGCTTGACCACGCAGCCGTCCGGGGCGAGGTTCCCAAAGAGAACGGCCAGGCCCCCCTGGGCGTGGTGGGGGGTTTCAAGGGTACGGATCACCTGGTTGTCCGCGGCCCTGGCCGGGGCGATGTTTTCCCCCACGGTTTTTCCGGTGACGGTCAGGCAGTCCGTGTCAATGAGACCGGCTTTTCTGGAAAGCTCTTTTATGACCGCCTGAATGCCGCCCGCCATGTTCAGGTCCTCGATATGGTTGGGCCCCGCCGGGCTCAGGGAGCACAGGTGGGGGGCAATTCCGCTGATTTCGTTGATCATGTCCAGGTTGATGGACACCCC
>JBMORB010000013.1:0-4457 GCA_049320925.1 Thermodesulfobacteriota bacterium
TGACAGTTTGTATTTTCAAAAAACGGCCGGAATCTGTTACAACACATTGTATCTTATATGAAAATTAACAAGCGTCGAAAAATTTCATGAAATGTCCGGGTTAGGGATACACGCCGCACACTATAACGCAAACGGAAACCCTGAAAAAGGGAAAAAACCTGTTTGGGAAACGGCTTGCCGGGTCCGGCCGTCATGGTCCCGCATATTCCCCCGCCCGAATGATCGGCTGCGGAGACCGATCCCTGCGCATTCCTTTTTTTCATGGCTCCACGAAAACGGTTCAAATATGCTATACTCCTTCGTACAACACATTCCAAGGAGGCGGATATGACCCCGGAACAAACCGATTCCCCCGGCCGGGTGAAGCAGCAGGCCATCGCTGACTTTTCCGACCACGTCTCCTCCGCCAAGGCCCGTTTCTGGCGTCAGTTCGACATGGAGATCGTCATGGGCCGTCGGCAGGGCCCCTTTTTTTACGATCTGGACGGGCGGGGACCCTGGTTCAACCTGCACTGCAACGGCGGGGTTTACAACCTGGGCCACCGCCATCCGGCCGTCATCCGGGAGTTGGCGATGGCCATGGAAGAACTGGACATCGGCAACGGCCACCTGATCAGCAAGGCCAGGGCCGACCTGGCCCGGCGGCTGGCCGGTCTGATGCCCGGCGACCTGGATTACGTGGTCTACGGAACCGGCGGCGGCGAGGCCATTGACCTGTCCATCAAGGTGGCCCGGGCCTTTACCGGCCGCACCGGGGTCATTTCCGTTCTGGGCGGGTATCACGGCCATACCGGTCTGGCCATGGCCGCCGGAGACGCCAAATACCGGGACCCCTTCGGCCCGGCCTGCCCGGGATTTTGGCAGGTGCCGTTTGACGATATCGGCGCCATGGAGACGGCCATCGGCGCCGACACGGCGGCGGTGTTGCTGGAAACCGTGCCCGCCACACTGGGCATGCCCGTGCCGTCGGCCGGCTATCTTCCGGCCGTGCGCCGCATCTGCGACGCCCGCGGCGCCCTGCTGATTTTAGACGAAGTCCAGACCGGCTGGGGGCGCACCGGGAAGCTGTGGGGATTTGAACATTTCAACGTGGTTCCGGACATGGTGGTGCTGGCCAAGGGAATGTCCGGCGGCATTTACCCCATCTCCGCCACCGTGATGAGGAAACCCCTGGAATCGGTATTCCATGCCGACCCCCACATCCATGTTTCCACCGGCGGCGGATCCGAGCTGGGCTGCCGGGTGGCGCTCAAGGTCCTGGAAATTTCATCGGCCCCGGCGTTTCTGGACCACGTCAACCGGCTGGCCGAAAGCATCCGGGCCGGTGTTTCAGCCCTGGCCGCGAAACACGGCATCCTTCGCGGCCTGCGGCAGCTGGGTCTTTTCATGGGTCTGGAAATGGAAGACGACCTCTGCGGCCCCCTGATGTGCAAGGCCGCCTTTGACAGCGGCCTGTTCATGGTGTACGCCAACAACCACAAATCCGTTGTCCAGTTTCTGCCCCCGCTGATCCTGTCCTTTGACCAGGCGGATGAAATGCTGGCAAAACTGGACCAGGCCCTGGCCGGCGCCCGGTCGCTTCGGGATTTTTTCCGGCAGGGCGCGCGGGGGTGACCCATGCGGCTGGATCTGGACCTGCTGGAACGCTTTGAAGCCGGGTTAAACCCGCAGCGGGTTGAACTTTCTTCGGTTCCGGCCGTCATCATCGGATATGGTGAAATATCCGCTATTTTTCAGATCAATGGCGACGACGCCGTGGCCTACAAGCGCATGCCGCTCTTTTCCTCCCGGCCGGCGGCGGTGGCCTACGCCGGGCTTTACGAAACTTACTGCCGGCTCCTGGGGGAGGCCGGTCTGCTTCTCCCTAAAAGCGCCACGGCCATTGTGGAAATACCGGGACGGCCGGTGGTCCTGTATATCGGGCAGCAGGCCCTGCCGGCCCGGTGGTTCGGCCATCAATTGATTCACCGCCTGTCACCGGACCGCCTCGGCCTGCTGATTCGCAGAATCATGGCCCAGCAGGAAAAAATCCAGGAATTCAACCGGGCCCGTCTTCCCGGCCTGGAAATCGCCGTGGATGGCCAGCTGTCCAACTGGGCCATCGACGGAGAGATCGAAACCGGCCCCCTCTACTTTATCGACACCTCAACGCCGTTTATCCGCCGGAACGGCCGCCACGAGCTTGACGTCTCCCTGCTGCTGAAAGCCGTTCCTGCCCCGTTGCGGGGCCTCACGGGACGGCTGCTGGCCGGCGGCGTCCTGGACCGCTATTTCGACGCGCGAAAAAACCGGATCGACCTGGCGGCCAACCTGTACAAGGAGCAGCGGCCTGATCTGGTTCCCGTGGCGCTGACCGCAATAAATGACGCCCTGCCCGACGAACTGCCGCCGGTCCGCGAAAAAGAGGTCGCGGCTTATTATCGAAGCGACCGGATGATCTGGAGGCTGTTTCTGGCGCTCCGGCGGGCGGATCGTTTCTTCGCCACCCGGCTGCTGGGCCGGCGGTACGAGTTTATTCTGCCCGGAAAAATCCGCCGCTGACGCCGTGGGGAACAGTAACTTCCCCGATCCTGAAAAAAGAAAAATTAGGTTGACAAACCTTGGATTTCGAATGCATAATGGCAAACTCAAATTTTGTGAAAACCGATTAACCTTTGAAGGAGAGAGACGTTGGCAAATCATGCATCGGAATTAAAGCGGGCAAAACAGAACGAGAAGCGTAACCTGCGCAACAAGGCCCGGAAGACTGAGGTCAAGACCATGACCAAGAAGCTCGACACCCTGGTGGCTGAAGGGAAACCCGAGGACGCCAAAAAGGCCCTGCTGGCCGCCCAGAAGCTGATCGACCAAACCGCGGCCAAGGGCGTCATCCGCAAGAAAACCGCTTCCAGAAAAATTTCACGCCTGACCCGGCGGGTCAACAAGGCCGCCAAGTAAAAAAAACCGGGCCGGCGGCTCAGAAATCAGCCGTCATCCGGTTATACATGCTTTCCGCCATTTTTTCCGAAAGCCGCGTAATCGCGGCTTTCTTGTTTTCTTCCGTGGCGTAGGCGGCGCCGCCGGACACGTCGTAGGTCTCTTTTCCCGTCATGGGCCCGGAAGTCCACAGCACCCGGCCGCCCGGTCCCTCCAGCCGCGCCTCCACCCGCATCTGTACCCGCATTTCCGAGGAAGCATAGGCGTCCCTGTGGCTGAGGGTGCTGGTGGTAATCGCCGTGACGATCCCCTTGAGCTGAGCCTCGGCCTCGGCCTCGCTTACCAGGGCCACGCTGCCCCGCCGGGTGAACTCGTAGATCAGGCTGCTGGAAAACAGGCTGCCCGCGTCCGACTGGGCCGTCCGGTTCTCAAAAACATGAATGCAGACCGACCGGACCTGGCCCGGCATCTGTCCGCTGCCCGCCAGCCGGTACCCGCAGCCGGCCGTCTGGAATACCGCCGCCGCCAGCAGGCAGAATGTCGCCATACACATCAGAAAGCAGGAGGTTCTCATAACAGATCTTCTCCCAATCGTACTCGTACTCTTGCTCGTGATCGTGCTCGTTCTTTTTCGATTACGATCAAGCGTAAGATCAAGAGCAAGAGTATAAAGGCCGCTTTTAACCGCGCCATCCGGCTATACAACAATATTTACCAGCTTGCCCGGCACCACGATCACTTTTTTCGCCGGCTTGCCGCCCATGAATTTTTTCGCCTGCTCACAGGCCAGGGCCTTTGCTTCAAGGGTTTTGGCGTCGGCATCCGCCGGCGCGGTGAACCGGTCCCGGACCTTGCCGTTGACCTGAACTACTACCAGAATTTCCTGTTCGGCGGCGGCCTCCGCGGAAAAGACGGGCCAGGGATGGAGCAGAATGCTTTCCGACCGACCCATCCCGGCCCAGAGTTCCTCGCAGACATGGGGCACGATGGGCGAGAGCAGCAGGACCGTTGTTTCGGCCGCGTGCCGCATGACACCGGCCGCCTCGGGGCTTTTGTCCGTGACGGCATACATTTCGTTGACCAGCTCCATGACCGCGCTGATGGCCGTGTTGAAATGGAACCGCTCTTCGATGTCCGCCGTGACCCGGCGGATGGTCTGGTGGGCCTTGCGGTAAACCGGTCTTAAATGATCCGGCAGTCCTTCCGGGCTTCCCGAATAAGAAACGGCCGCGGCAATGGCGTCCTGCCATTCAACAAAAAGCCGCCATACCCGGTTTAAAAACCGGTAAGACCCTTCCACGCCCTGGTCGCTCCACTCCAGGCCCTTTTCCGGCGGCGCGGCAAACAGGCAGAAAAGCCGCGTCACGTCGGCGCCGTACTTGTCCAGCAGAAAGTTGGGGTCGATGACGTTCTTCTTGGACTTGGACATTTTTTCCACCCGGCCTACGGTTACCGGGCCCTGGCACCTGGCGCAGGCCAGGCCGCCGAATTCGGTTTTCTGGACCTCTTCCGGATAAAGGAATCCGTGGGTTTCGCAGGTG
>JBMORB010000014.1:0-4455 GCA_049320925.1 Thermodesulfobacteriota bacterium
GCGGCCATCCTGGCGGCCAGGGACCGCTCCCGGGCCGGTGCCACGGCCCCGGCCCACGGCCTGTTTCTGGTGCGGGTCTGCTACTGATCGCGGCCGGAGGAGCCGTAAAGGTCCGGCCTTCTGCCGGGCAGAAAATAACGCATGGGATGGCGGCGGACCGTTTCCAGCATCGCGGCGGAAAGGTCGGCGATGATCATGGTATCCGGCGCCGTGGCGGTTGCCAGCACGCCGCCGGAAGGGTCCAGGGCCACGGCCACGCCGGGGAATTCAAGCCCGGCCCCGTTTTCCCCGCACTGGTTGCAGGCCGCCACAAATACCGTATTGTCGTAGGCCCGGGCCGGCAGGTGGCGCATCCATGACGCCAGCTTTTCCGCCGACGTGCCGCGGGGAGAGGCATGGGGGAAAAAAAGAATGTCGGCCCCCCTGGCCGCCATGCATGTAGCCAGTTCCGGAAAGTGGGCGTCGTAACACAGCCCGATGCCCAACACCGCCCCTTTCACGTTAAAGAGCGGGATGTCCTGACCGGGGACAAACAGCTTTTTTTCCGGCGGCGCAATATGGAGTTTGGTATAGACCGCCGGCGAACCGTCGGGGAAAAAGACCAGGTGCCGGGCAAAAAACCGGTTGCCGGTGTCTTCCTCTGCGACAGTGCCGGCAAGAATAACGATTCCCGACGCCGCGGCCAGGGCCGACAGGCGGGAAACGATATCCCCGTAACGGCCGGCCGCTGCCCTGCAGGTCGCGGCCTCCAGGCAATAGCCGGATATGTTCAGTTCCGGGAAACAGACAATGGCCGCGCCCCGGTCCGCGGCCTTCTCCACCCACGCGGCCGCTGTTTCAAGATTCCGGTCCACTTCACCGGCCGGACAGCGGCATGTAACGGCGGCAATCCGGATATCTTCCATGATCCCCCTCTTGTGTATACCGGGAACCCCGCCCCCGACCGGGTGTTGACTGCGGCCTAAAAGTAAAAGCCCTGAAGGTTTTGTTAAACGCTCGGGGGCAAGAGCCGCAAATTCCGAGGAACGGGACGTAATAAGCGTACCCCCGCGATTACAAAGCCGTCAAAGGCTGAAGGCAGCCCGGATCTTAAACACCCGGGTCGCGGGCATGTTGATAATCGTTGTCACCCCGGTTTTCCTGGAAATCTCCGCAAGGCTCTCGGCAATGGCCTTCCGGGAAGGAGCGATAAAGGTAAACCAGATGTTGAAACGGTTTTCCCGCACATAGTTATGTGTCACGCCGGCATAGGCGTTGACCGCCTCCGCAAAAGCATCAATCCGGTCCTCGGGCACGCTGGCCGCGCACAGGGTGCTCACATATCCCAGTTTTTCCGGCACAAAATTGCCGCCGATGCGGCGGATAATGCCTTCCTGCCTCAACCGTTTCACCCGGTCCACCACTTCGGCCTCAGCCAGCCCCGCCTGACGACCGACAGCCGCAAACGGCCTTTGTTCCAGTGGGAAATCCGACTGAATGGCATTCAATATCGACCTGTCCGTATCATCCATCGGCATGACAAGTCCTCCCGATCGGCGCCCCGGCTCATGGTAAGCCCCATGAACGTGAAAAACCCTTTCCCGCCATAAAAAAGGGCCCTGACGTGACTGTCAGGACCCTTTCATTCATCACGTGTACTGCAGAAAAACTACACGCAGCCCGTCGGTTTGGGAAGGCCGGCCATCTTGCAGGCTCCCTTGCCGGGTCCCGAGGGGAAAAGCTCATAAATGTGCTTCAGTTTGAAGCCGGTGAGCTTGGACAGAATACGGACCATCGGGGCGATGCCGTTCTTTTCATAATAATCCTGAAGGATCTTGATGACCTGACGATGCTCATCGGTCAGTTCATCGATACCTTCTTCCTTCTTGACCCACTGAACCCACTCTTCGGAAAACTCGGAGTAGGATTCGATGAAACCGTCTTCATCCACCGTAAATGTTTTTCCCTGGAATTCTACTGTAGCCATTTAGACGACCTCCTTTATTGTTGTCAAATTTTTCCGTTCCAGACCGCTTAAATATCATTTTTTCCTGATTTTTAAATTTCCGATACTACCGTCTCTGTTTTGTGTTTGTCAACTGTTTTATCGGTTTTTGCAAAAAATTTTCCTCCCTGCTCCCTCGGCCCGCTCTTTTCAACCGGGGGGCGGCAGACGGACAGCATCCCGCCCGGAACGGCCCCGGCCGGTCTCAGAAGGCCGCATCCCTGTTTAATTTTTTCACCGGCGGCACCGGAAAACCGCAAAGAAACCCTTGACACATTACCCGGGTTTTCATAGTATACTTTTTCTTTTTTTGTAACATATTCACCGCGCAACGACAACGGCGGCCCGGGGTAACAAGGAGAACGGAATAAATAATGAAGCGATCGAATCGTAGGCGGAAGAGAACCGCGCTGGGGGCCTGTTTCCTGGCGCTGTTTTTCGTTTTTACGGGTTCCCGGGTCATGGCCCAGGAAGAACTGGAGCTGAAAATGTCGGGCGAACTTACCCGTCCGCCGGTGGTTTTTCCCCACGACCTGCACATGAGCACCTACGACTGTTTCGACTGTCACCATGACTATGACAGTGAAGGCAACAACGTGCTGGAAGATTATGCCCTGGAAGAGGGAAACCCGGACATCCGGTGCACCGCCTGCCATACCAGTAAAAGCGACATCGAACCCCGGGAGGCGTTCCACGGGCAGTGTATGGGATGCCATGAGCGGTTCACATTCAGAAAGCGGCCCACCGGCCCGGTGCTCTGCGGCGAATGCCACATCAAGCAAAGCATCCAAAACACCGAAAACGAAGAAGAATAAATCCATAAAGCAGGGAGGCCCCAATTGGTTAAAGCAAAACGTAAACCACTGGAAGAAATAGTAAGCTCTCTAAAAGGATACACCAAAATCCTTAATATCGGGTGCGGCGGGTGCGTGTCGGTGTGCCTTGCCGGCGGCCAGCGGGAAGTGAATACCACCAACGCCGAATTGGCGCAGCTTTTCACAGAACAGGAAATCGGATCCCGCATCGACGGCTACACCGTGGAGCGGCAGTGCAACGCGGTCCTTCTGGAGGAGCTCGACGATCTGGTCATCCGGTACGACTGCCTGCTCTCCATGGCCTGCGGCGCCGGCGTCCAGATGCTGGCGGAACGTTACCCCTCCAAACCGGTATTCCCGGCCCAGAACACCATTGCCATCGGCGTGGACCGCCAGCTGGGCATCTACGAGGAAAAATGCCGGGCCTGCGGCACCTGCGTCCTGGCTTATACCGGGGGCATCTGCCCGGTGACCCGCTGTTCCAAAGGCCTGTTCAACGGCCCCTGCGGCGGTACCAACAACGGCAAGTGCGAGGTCAGCAGCGACGTCTCCTGCGCCTGGAACGACATTTACAACCGGCTCAAGCAGCAGAACCGGCTGGGCGACATTCTCAAGATCCAGGCGGCCATGGAGTGGCACAACACGACCCCGCGCACCTTTGTGCAGACCCAGTATGAACACCGATACGCCAAGGAAGAGGCGTAACATTTGCCCGTGGAGCAATAATGGACCCCTTGAATTTCATCTATGACCTGGCACGCGGCCCGCTGGTCTGGACGGCCTTTATCGTGTTTTTCGCCGGCTCCGCCGTTCAGGTATACCGGATGTGGGCGCTGACCGTTGCCGCCAACCCCCTGGAGCAGGTTTCTCGGCCCCTGAAAAAAGACATCCGGCAAAAAAGACTGCCGCTGGCCGTCCGCATACGGCTTTCAGTGGCCGGCACCAGCCCGGTGACCATTGCCGTCACCACGCTCTTTCATCTGTGTCTGGTTCTCACCCCTCTGTTTGTGCTGGGCCATAACATTCTGATCGACAACGCCTGGGGCGTCAGCCTCTTTTCCCTGCCGGAAGGGTTTGCCGACGTGCTCACCCTTCTTGTGGTGGCCTGCGCCGGTTATTTCCTCTTTCGCCGAATTTTTCTGGAGCGGGTGCGCATCATCACAACGCCCTGGGATTACCTGTTTCTGGGGCTGGCAGCCGGTCCCTTTATCACCGGAACCCTGGCCTACCACCAGATTTTCGACTACAAGCTGGTCGTCACGCTGCACATGCTGCTGGGCGAACTGATGCTCATGGCCGTTCCCTTTACCAAGTTCGTTCACATGCTCTTTTTCTTCGTGTTCCGTTTTGCCACGGCCAGCGAGTACAGCCTGGGAGAAGGGACACGCACCTGGTAGCAGCCCTTGAACCGGCATAAATTTTTTTGATTGGAAAGACACGACCGATGACAGCAAACACCAAAGGCGTCAATCCTAAAAGCATCCAGGAAATACTGGAAAAGGACAAAGCCAAGATCTCGCTCTCCCTTGCGGCCTGCGCTCACTGCAGCATGTGCGCTGAGAGTTGCTTCCTGTTTCAGGCCAGAAATCACGACCCCAAGTACATGCCGTCCTACAAGTTCCTGTCGACCCTGGGCGTGATTTACAGAAAAAAAGG
>JBMORB010000015.1:0-4455 GCA_049320925.1 Thermodesulfobacteriota bacterium
GGCGGTCCGGCGCTCTGGGATGAGGGCCGCCGTCTTTTTCCGGGTCTTCGGCGTTTTTCCTGGGGGGTCGGGGTGTCTGTCATTTACGTCAGGCCGTTGAGCAGGGCAAGGGCTTTTTCGCGCAGGGCCGGCACCGCGTCATAGGGGGAAGCACCCCGGACATCGGCATCCACAAGACCCTGGTCGTATTCGAGAAATCCGAGGAAATCAAAATCGGGAAGTTGTTCCCGCAGAAAAGCTTTATCTTTTTCGTCTCGGATCTTGTTGCCCAGGACCGAGACGTTGTTCAGGCGGATCTGTGCCGCCAGATGCTTGACCTGGCGGGCTGTTTCAATGCTGCGACGGCCCGGCTCCACCACTACGATGAGCCTGTCCACGCCCTGGGCCGTGGCCCGGCCCAGGTGCTCCAGGCCGGCCTCCATGTCCATCACTACCACCTCGTCCCGCAGCAGGGTGATATGGAGCATCAGGGCCTTGAGCAGTGTGCTTTCCGGGCAGATACACCCGCCGCCACCACCCTTGACCCCGCCCAGTTTCATCAGCTTGATGTTGCCCAGCCGGGCCGAGAGGGCCTCGGGCAGGTCGTCCACCTTGGGGTTGAGCTTGAAAAATCCGCCCATGGAACCGGGCACCGATTCCGTACGCTGGGCAATGAGTTCTTTCATTTCGGCGATGGGCACAATGGTGTCCGCGTCGGGAACGCCCACGGCGGCCGCCAGGTTGGCATCCGGGTCGGCGTCAATGGCCAGAACCTTTTTCCCCTGGTCGTTGAACGCTCTTATCAGAAGGGCCGCCAGGGTGGTTTTGCCTACCCCGCCCTTGCCGCTGATCGCGATTTTCATTGTGTTACTACCTCGTTTTTCTTTGGATTTACTTTTGCTTGAAAGGATTTATAGCACTTGCCGCCCTGCCGGGGCAAGGGTATAATGCCTGCGGCATTCCAGGTATTTTATATAATAATGATCCTGCCGTTGCAGACGGTTCATCCATAAAAGGGCAACAATGATCGAGACAGGCAGCCCCAAACCCCAGATTCTTGCCCCGGCCGGCAACCGGACGTCGTTTCTCGCGGCCCTGGCCGCCGGCGCCGACGCGATTTACTGCGGCCTGAAAAACTTTTCCGCCCGCATGGCCGCTGAAAACTTTGAACCCGGCGAGCTGTGCGGTCTGGTGGACCTGGCCCATCAACAGGGCGCCCGGGTTTTTGTGGCGGTCAATACCCTGTTGCGGCCCGGCGAGATCCTTCAGGCCCGGCAGCTGGTGCGGCTGCTGGCCAGGGAGGTTGGCGCCGACGCGCTGATCATTCAGGACCTGGGTTTTGCCGGCCTGGCAAAGGCGGAAGGTTTCAACGGAGAGCTGCATCTTTCCACCCTGGGGACCGTCACCTTTTCAAAAGCCCTGCCCGTCATCAGGGCTATCGGCTTTGACCGGGTGGTGCTGCCCAGAGAGTTCCATATCGACGAGATTCGGCAGATGGCTGGTGACTGCCCGCCGGGCATGAGCCTTGAAGTGTTCGTGCATGGGGCCCTGTGTTACGGGGTGTCGGGCCGTTGCTACTGGAGCAGTTACATGGGCGGCAAAAGCGGGCTTCGGGGCCGCTGCGTGCAGCCCTGCCGACGGACCTACAGTCAGGGCCGGTCGTCGGGCCGCTGGTTTTCCTGCCTTGATTTTTCCGTGGACGTGCTGACCAAGGCACTGATGTCCATTCCCGCCATTACCGCGTGGAAGATCGAGGGCCGCAAAAAAGGTCCCCACTATGTTTATTACACCACCACGGCGTATAAGATGCTGCGGGACCACGGGCATGATCCGAAGATCAAAAAAGACGCCCTGGATTATCTGGAGCAGGCCCTGGGAAGAAAAACCACGCACTATAATTTTTTGCCCCAGCGGCCCTACCCGCCGTCCGGCCAGGATGACCAGACCGGGTCCGGTCTGCTGGCCGGGCGGGTCAGGATCGATGGGGGCAGGCCGGCGTTTTCCCCCCGCATGGAACTGATGAAAGGGGACCTGCTGCGCATTGGATACGAAGACGCGCCCGGCCACAGCCTTTTCCGGGTGCCCGCTTCGGTGCCGGCCAGGGGACGGCTGGTGCTGAAAGTCCGCGGCGCAGCGCCGGGCCCCGGCACGCCGGTTTTTCTCATTGACCGCATGGAAAAAGACCTTGAAGCCATGATCGCGAATCTGGCGGCCCGGACAAAGGAACGGACCTGCCGGATGCCGGCCGTGGCGGAAAAGAGGGAGCCGGCCCGGCAGCGGCGTTTGCCCGGCGGGCCTGCTGCGGAGATGACGGTCTACCGTTTCCCGCCCGCGGGCCGTTGCGCTTCCGGCGCGGGGGCATGGCTTTCCCTTGAGGAGAAAACCGCGAATTCCAGAGGGGGCGTTTCCAGATGCTGGCTGTGGCTGCCGCCGGTGATCTGGCAGGAGGACCAGGAGAAGTGGCACGACCTTGTAAAAGGGGCGGTCAAAAAAGGGGCCCGTCGCTTTGTGCTTAACGCCCCCTGGCAGGCGGCGCTTTTTGAACGTCCCGGGAATCTTGATCTGTGGGCCGGGCCGTTCTGCAACCCGGCCAACGGGATTGCTACCGGCGTCCTGGCCGGCATGGGGTTTTCCGGTGCCATTGTCAGCCCGGAACTGGGAAAAGAGGATTACGCGGTCCTTCCGGGCTCAAGTACGCTGCCCCTGGGAATCGTTGTTTCCGGGCACTGGCCCCTGTGCGTGGCCCGTACCCTGCCGTCACCGGTTCGGGAAAAGATTCTTTTTGAAAGCCCCAGAGGGGAAAAAGCCTGGGCTGAGAAACACGACAGTCTGGTCTGGCTCTATCCCGACTGGCCGTTGGATCTGCGCCACCGCCGGAAAGAACTGGAACGATACGGTTACACGCTTTTTGTCCACCTGCATCATGACCTGCCCGGGGGAACGGCACTTAAGCGGCGGCCGGGTGCCTGGAACTGGGACATCGGTCTCTCCTGAAACGAAGTCCTCGTCTCCGCCAGTTGATGAAAAGCCGCCTGTTTAATTCATATAAATTCAGGCATGACCCATAATTTTTTAAAAGATATTTTCTTGACAAAGGATGTCTTTGATCGTATCTATATCAAGCAGTTGTCGGCCACTCGACTTGAGAGGTTGCAAAGGCCCGGCAGATGATATAAGTTCGAGCCTCATGTTTGAAGCGGTCTTTTGGGCACTGGAAATATTCTAAAGGAGTAACGGCATGACCTTGACAAAGAGCAGAATCATCGATTCCGTGCAGGAAGAGACGGGCCTTCCCAGAAAACGGTGCGACGAACTGGTCGAAGATCTTCTGGAAATCATCAAGGAGACCCTCGCAAACGGCGAGAACCTGATGGTCAGCGGCTTTGGTAAATTCTGCGTGAAAGACAAGAAGGCGCGCAAGGGCAGAAACCCGGCCACCGGCGATGACCTGATGCTCGACGAGCGGAAGGTGGTCACCTTCAAGTGCTCTCAGGGATTGAGAGAAAAAATAAACGGCAATTAAGCGGCGGCTTGCCGCACCGGCGGGGACAGGGCCTTTTGTCCCCGCTTTTTATTTATCCGCCGTTTTAAAATTTTCCTCTGTCGCCTATGATGCATTCCAAACCCATATTCCCCTGTGCTGCGAAAAACGGCCGTGCCGGTTTCACGCTGATCGAACTGCTGGTGGTGCTCGTGATCCTGGGTATCATCGGCATCACCGTGGCGCCGCGCATTCTGGGCAAACCGGACGAGGCCAAGCAGGTCAAGGCCAAAACCACCATCGAGGCCCTTTCCACTGCGCTCAAGATGTACAAGCTGGATAACGGCGCCTATCCCACCACCTCCCAGGGCCTGGAAGCCCTGGTCCGAAAGCCGGAAAGCAGCGGCATGGACAACTGGCAGGAAGGTGGATACCTGGAGAAAGGGAGCGTCCCCAAGGACCCCTGGGGCCATCCTTATGTCTACCTGGCCCCTGGCACGCATGGCGATTTTGACATCGTTTCCTATGGTGCCGACGGCGCGCCCGGCGGCGAGGGGAAGTACGCGGACATCAACAGCTGGGAGATTGAATAACGGGCCGGCGGCTTTTGCCCGTTGCCCGCAATCTTCCTTTTTCCCCGTGTCCCGTTTTCTTTCCGGAGGTTGTTCTGCTTTTCTCCCCCTCACATAATACCTCAACGGATTCACCGGAGAGCGGTTTTACGCTGGTGGAACTGATTGTGGTGCTGACCCTGCTGGTGATCACCCTGTCGTTTACCTTCCCCCAGGTCTCCCGGATGGGTTTTCTGGAGGGCCGGAACAAAACGGCCCGATGGATCATTGCCACGGTGGCTGGTCTGAGGGCCAGAGCGGTGATGGAACAGCGGCCCTATGTACTCCGGGTGGACACCGAGGGCCGGACCCTGACGGCCATGCAGGCCCCGGCCGTTCAGGATGTCCTGAAACGGACACCGGCGATTGAAAAAGACGTGTTTA
>JBMORB010000016.1:0-4434 GCA_049320925.1 Thermodesulfobacteriota bacterium
GGCGGCCATGTCATCCCGTCCGGTAATCACGCTGTCCAGGGGGTTGTCCGCGCCCAGGCGCTCTTCAAATACAGGGGCCGATTTCGTTCCCACGTTTTCAAAAAAGTTGAGCCGGTTGCCGATCTCGTCGATAATCGCTTCGCCCAGCTCGCTGTAATTCAGCTCGCCGCCGGAGACCATGTCCATGTCGCCGTCGCCGTCAATGTCCACAAACACGGGCCGGCTGTTGTTGCCGATGTCAAACCCGGTAAAGGGGCTGTTGTCTCCGACCCTTTTCCCAAACAGCGGCGCCGCGTTGTCGCCAAAGTTTTCAAAGAAGACCAGGTCTCCTTCTCCATCGCCGATGATGCCGTCCAGGTCTCCGTCATTGTCCAGGTCGGCAAAGGTCGGCGCCGGGTAATTATCCATATCCACCCCGTAGAAGGGGTTGGCCGTGTCGCTTCCGTAATGTTGGATAAACACCGGTCCTTCGGGCAGAGCTTCCCCCATGTTTTCAAGGAAGAATATCAAGCTATTGCGCTCGCCGCCGAACAGGTCCATGTCACCGTCATTGTCAATATCGGCAAATGCCGCCGGCGTGGCATTGCTGTCGGAGTTGGTCATCAGGTAGAAGAAGGGGTTGTCGCTGTTATTATTGTGGTATACGGTGAATACAGGGGCCGTGTCGGTTTCGTCTCAGCACTGTCCGTGACCCGGCAATCCCCGCCGGACGGCGAACGCGGAATCTTCGGGAATGAGTGTTGAATATCATAACGGCGCTTTTCCGTCAATTTGATTGGGGCACCCTGGTTTTTCGGCTGTGAAACGGCAGTGGCAGGCATACTTTGGTATTAAACCGTTGCCCCCGCCAGCCTTTTCTGCAATATTGACGCCGGAATTCAATCTCCGATAAAGGAAACGTAAACCATCATGATCGCCGTTTTAGTCAGTGGAGGCATCGACTCACTGGTGGCGGCCCATCTGCTGAAGCAGTCAGGCGCCGATGTGACGGCCATCCATTTTCTCACCGGCTATGAGGAGATACAACCCGGCCGGCTCACGGACCTGTTTGCCCGAATGGATATTCCGCTGGCCCTTTTTGACTGCCGGGCCGACTTCAAGGCGCGGGTGGTGGACGATTTTGTCGGGGCCTACCTGCGCGGCGAAACCCCCAACCCCTGCATGATCTGCAACAGCCGGATTAAATTCGGCGCCTGCCTGGATTACGCCCTGGCCATGGGGGCCGACGCCATTGCCACGGGCCATTACTGCCGGGTTTCCGTGGATGCGGACGGCGCGCGCCTGTGGCGGGGGGCCGACCCGGCAAAGGAGCAGAGCTATTTTCTGGCTTTTCTTTCCCAGGTTCAACTGGACCGTTCCCGGTTTCCCCTGGACCGGATGACCAAGGCCGACGTGCGGGTTTATGCCGGCCGGTACGGTCTTGCGCCCCTGTCGCGAAAGGAGAGCCAGGACGTCTGCTTTATCGGGGGCCGCGAATGCGCCGATTTTATCGAGGACCATGCCGGTATCAAAAACAGCCCGGGCCCCATCGAGGATATGGCCGGCCGGGTCATCGGCGAGCACTCGGGCCTGTACCGGTTTACCATCGGCCAGCGGCGGGGCATCAACTGCCCGGCGAAACGGCCTTACCATGTGGCGGCCATCGACACGGCCCGGAACTGCCTGAAAGTGGGCTTCCGGGAAGAACTGTTTGTCCCGCGGTGCCGGGTGGAAAGGATAAACTGGATTCCCCGGCGGCCGCAAGGCCCCGTCAACGTATCGGTGAAAATCCGTTACAACCAGACGGCCGTGCCTGCCCGGGTGATACCGCTTGACGAAGATGCCGCCACAGTGGAATTCTTTTCTCCCCAGTTTGCCGTGACCCCGGGCCAGGGCGCTGTTTTTTATGACGGCGACGCCGTTCTCGGCGGCGGGGTGATCAAGGCGGACAAAAAAACCTGAGCAAACGGGACAAAGCCATAGCCGGTGATCGTGAATATCGAATACCGGACAGGAAATAAATGATCATGAAGGGCGGGCTGTCAGGGATGGATGTTTTGGGCGGGCGGGTGCGGCTTTCGATGGCGATTTGGATCCCGACCCCGATAGCGATCCCGATTTTGATCAGGATGGATGGATGAAGACCTTTATCATCAAAACCCTGGGCTGCAAGGTCAACCAGTTCGAGTCGGAGTCCATTGCCGCGGCTCTGATTGCCGAGGGGTGGGGGCTGGCCGGGGAGAATCAGCCCGCCGACCTGTGCGTGGTCAACACCTGCACCGTGACCTCACGGGGCGCCATGCAGTCCCGCCAGACGCTTCGCCGCCTGCGGCGGGAGCATCCCGGCGCCATGGTGCTGGCCACGGGCTGTTACGCCACTCTCAACGCCGACGACCTGAAAGCCACCGGCGCGGTGGACGTGATCGTGCATCATCGGGCCAAGTACCAGATCGCCAGAATCGTTCAATCGCGGATCACCTCTTTCAAAGCCGGCAATCCCGTCCGGGTCTTTGACGAGGGGGAGCGCGGGGCCCTGTTTACCGGGCTCTGCCCGGCGGCGGTGGAGGGCTTTCGCACACGGGCTTTTCTGAGAATTCAGGACGGGTGCAACGCCTTCTGCGCCTACTGCATCGTTCCCCATGCCAGGGGACCCAGCCAGAGCATGGCGCCGGATCGGGTGCTGGACGCGGTGGAGGGACTTGCCGCGGAAGGGCGAAAGGAGGTCGTGCTGGCCGGGATTCACCTGGGTCTTTATGGCGCGGACCTTTCTCCTCCCCTCTCTCTGCCGGATCTGCTGGAAACAATGGACCGGCGCCGGATCATCCCCAGGGTGCGGCTGAGCTCCATCGAACCGCGTGAACTCACTGACGGCCTGCTGGACCTGGCGGCCCGCTCCGGCATGATCTGCGACCACTTTCACATGCCGTTGCAAAGCGGATCGGACCCGGTTTTAAAACGCATGGGCCGGCCCTATACCGCGGAATTTTACGCAAACCGGGTGGCGGCGGTCAAAAAGCGCATGCCCTGCGCGGCCATCGGCGCGGACGTGCTGGTGGGTTTTCCCGGAGAGGACCAGACGCTTTTTGAGCAGACCTTTGACCTGATTCGGGAGCTGCCGCTGAGTTACCTGCACGTGTTCCCCTTTTCTCCACGGCCCGGTACGCCGGCCTTTGACATGGAGGGCAGGGCGGATGCCGCCACGGTCCGGGATCGCTGCGCCGCGTTGCGTGAACTGGGGGCTGAAAAAAAGAAAGCCTTCTGCGCGGACAACCGCAACCGTGAATTAACCGCCCTGGTCGAGGAGACCCCCGACCGGGAAACCGGCCTGCTCAAGGCCGTGACAGCCAATTATCTGTCGGTGCTGTTTTCCGGGCCCGGGTCGCTCAAAGGAAGGCTGGTGAAGGTGCGGATCGGCGATGCCGTGGACGGGCTGCGGGTCACCGGAACCCTGGTTTCCAAATCCGTGGACGGCTCGCGGCAGGTTCCCGGAGACAACGGCGGAATGGACGGATGAACATCTTTAAGGAAAAAAAATTTGGTCCGGTTACGGCGTGGGAAGCCGGGTTCGGGCCCGTGGGCCCGCCCCTGATGACCGTTCATGTTTATCTGGCGGGCCGCGTGCTCATCGACACCGGCCAGCGCCATATGCGGCCGGTCATCGTGGCGGCCCTGGCCGGGAAACGGATTGAAACGATCCTGCTGACCCATCATCATGAGGACCACAGCGGCAACGCCCGCGTGCTGGCCGAACAGCACGGGGCAAGGGTTTTTGGCCACTCCCTGGCCGCGGAAAAGCTCTCCGCCGGATATACGATTTTCCCTTATCAGCATTTGATCTGGGGGAAGGCCGATCCGGTGACGGTTGAGCCCCTGCCGCCGGTGATTGATGCCGGCGGTTTTGAGCTTCTGCCGGTCCACACGCCGGGCCACAGCCGGGACCACACGGTCTTTCTGGACAGGGCAAACGGGCGGCTTTTTTCAGGCGATCTCTACCTGGGGGACCGTATCAAGTATTTCCGGGCCGACGAACGGTTCGGCGATCAATTGGACTCCCTTCGCCGGGTCCTGGCCCTGGATTTTGACTGGCTGCTGTGCGCCCACCGCCCCTGTATCGGCAACGGCAGGGAGCATCTGGCCCGCAAGCTCAACTACCTGGAGGAGCTGCAGGGCGAGGTGCGCGACCTTCTGGCAAAGGGGTGCGGTGAAAGAGAGGTCATCTTGCGCATGAAGGAGCGGGAAGTAAGGATGATCAAGTGGATCTGCATGGGCAACGTGAGCTTTGCCAACATTATCCGGGCCATTGTGAGGGAAGGGCAGGATATTTCATGAGGCCACCTCTAAAAATTGCCTTTTGTCTCGATTTCGGTGTTGCGCTCAAATTTTAATCCTCGAAATACTTCCATGTATTCCTGCGGTTAAAATTTTCGCGCGCCTTGAACTCAAGCCAAAATTCTA
>JBMORB010000017.1:0-4412 GCA_049320925.1 Thermodesulfobacteriota bacterium
GCGTTCCCTTTTTCACCATATTATCAAAAAGCGCTTCTATGTCTTCTTTGTTTCTGCCGGTAATTTCGACTGTCCTTTTTATCGGCTCCATGTGCATATATGGGGTCCCAAAATGTCCGAGAAGTTCTGCCTCTTCCGGCGTATATAAAAGTTTTAGCAGCTTTGTAAATTTTCTGGATTTAGGCACTTTTAAACCAAACATATTCAATATGTTATGTATTTTCTTGTACGGGTCTGTCGCTTCCGGCATTGTTTTCTCCTTTGCTGTTTTAATTGTTAAACGTCTAGGACTGACTAGTCAGTCCTAGCGATTTTGGCTATAATGCGATTCAAAATTGAGCTTGTCAAGAATTTTTTTGGCATCGTTTAAGTAAAAGAAAGGAAAAGGAGGGGCTTTCATCAAACATCATGGAAATTGCCTGAACCGCAACACGAAAAACAGCCCCGAACAGCAAAGCCATATTTTATGATGCCAGGCGAATTGCTTTGAGGTAGCGCACTATTCCTGGGCCAATATGCTTATTCTGTCGAGCAAGGTAGTAATGAATAAATAGATATGCTGTCCCCATAACTCCGTCCCCATAACTCGGGGAGAGCCGAACTATGCCTGTTTCTTCACCGGTATACCGGATTCGCAGGGAACGCCGGTGGCGCAGATGCCGCAGCCGTAGATGAAAATATGGTAATTCTTCAGGCAGTATTTAAGGGAGCTTGCCACATGTTTATAACAGGCTTCCTTGTCGTGGGCGTTTTCCGCGGTGATGGCGCCTGCCGGGCATCGCCGGGCGCATTTGAGGCACTGCTTTCCCTGGTATTGAAGGCAGTAGGCATGAATATCGTCGGGCCGGCGGCGGTTGGGGGCAAGCCGCCTGTGTACCACGAAACTGCCCAGCCGGTGGGCGCACCCCTTTTCCGTGATCAGAAAATCGTGCATGCCGAAGGTCCCCAGGCCGGCCGCGTAAGCGATATGCCGGTGAGACCAGGGTGAGGCCCAGCCCACTTTGGGATAGCGCTTTTTATTAAACAGCGGTGTTACATCCGGCGCGATGGCCAGAACGCCTTTGTCCATCAAAAACGTGACAATTTCCCGGGTGAATTCCTGGCTGAATATTTCCCCGGACAGCCGGGTCTGGGCCCATCGCTCCGCCGGCCACTGGCTGCATTCTGCGTTCTGCTGTTTCGTGGCCCGTGTTATCGGCATGACATAAGAGACCACCGAAAGCTCCTCAGCAGGCGGGGGCGCAACCCCATTCTTCTTCGCCTGCCAGGCCATGATCTCCCGCGGTGTAAAATGGTGAGGTCCGATAATGGTTTTAAGCTCCTCAAAAATCGGGTCATCACCCCTGACAAAACCCACCAGGGGTTCATCAAAGATTGGTTCATTATGGAAAGGATACTCCAGGCGGTTTTCAGGATGGGTGGCGATTTTGCGCTTTATTTCAGTGATAAACCAGTCCTCGTCAAACACCGGCACGCCGTCTTGCGGTGTTACGGCTTTATTTAACGGCGGCTGTTTGGGAAAACCCAGCCCGCGCATCTCTCCGATGGCGCTTTTCATGCCCGCAACGTCCGAAAGCCAGGGAAACCGGCGGTACCGGTGCTTCATTTTTTTGCGAATGGCCATGGGGAGTTGCTTTCCCGGATTTTTTGAATCTCTGTTTGTCGGTTAAAGAATAATACCCGGTTTCGGTGTCGGCGCAATCATCTCTTCCGGCCGAAACATTTTGTGTGCGCCCGGCATGTTCAACCGGATATGACCGCGGTGGCCCTTATTTCCACAAGAAGGTCCGGCAGAACAAGTTCTGTCACGCCAACGGCGGTCCAGGCAGGATAGTCTTTAGGAATAAACTTTGCCTTTACTTTTGAAAAGCCCCGAATATCTTTCATTGAAGTATGAAATGTTACCAGCTCCACAATATCTTCAAGGGTCGCGCCTGCCTCTGCCAGAACATGTTGAAGGTTTAAAAAAGCAAGACCGGCCTGCTCCTCAATGCCTGATCCGGGCTTAAAATTTTCGTCAACCCCCACCTGGCCGGATACATAAATCGTGTTGCCGGATTTAACGGCCTGGGAAAACTGCATTGACTTATAAATCCCTTCGGTTCCCGGGGGATTGATCAGTTCTTTTGTTTTGGGCATTTCAGCTCCTTTTGTGTTTCATGAAACATTCAGGTAAGGTTATCGGCTTTTTTCATCCACGATTTTCTTTAAAAACGCAAACCCCGGGGTGATGTTTTCGGTCAGATTGGTGGGTATCATGGTTTTAAACGGCATGCCGATGTTCATGGGCCCGCCGGTTTTAAACAGGTCTTCCAGGACGACCGGAAACTTTTCCGCGGGAATGCCGATGCCGATCTCATCCGGTGTGATACCGGCAAAGGCCCGGTCCCCCATGCCGGGAAGAACGATCTGGGGCTGTCCGGTCAAAAACGGAATCATGCCCCCCATCATGCAGGATTCGCCGAACCCTTCAAACACGGACATGATCGGGGCCTTGTAGTCGTAACAGAGGGCCTGAATAATATGGGTGATGTGAACCCCGTTGCCGAACACCAGCACCGTGTCCGGCACCATCAGGGCCTGGTGCAGGGGGGAGGCCACCAGGCCGATCCGTGATTTTGCCCTGGCCAGCCGGGTCTGGCCCTCCGGTCCGGCAAACAGCATGTTGTAGCCGTTGATGCGGTTGATTTCCGCTTCCCGGCTTTTATGCCAGCCCTGGGTGACCTGGCTTTCGATAAACTCCTCGTCGGTCACATCCACCCATTTATGCCCGGCTGAACCGGGAACGCAAAAGTTCTCCTCAGCCGTGATGGCCACATGGGCGCCCCAGGAACGGGCATAGGTAAAGGTCTGGCAGATGCACATCTTCTGGCCCATGGCCGACGGCCGCATGGCTTTGGCGGGAATCTCCTTTTCGCTTTTGATGTAGGTGATGGCCACGGGATACGTGGGCAGATGAAGTCTGTCGTATAATTCCTTTCCCATGCGTTGATAATCGGTCAGGTTCATGGTTTCTCCTTTATCGGTAAAGATTAATGTGTTCCGGGCGCATGCGCTCAAACTCCCGGGCCGCGTCTTCGGCGGAAAGCACCTCGATGGTGCCGTCCTCCCGCTGAATCACGCACCCGGAGGTGGTCAACAGGCGATAGTTTTCCTGTGTCTCCTTGCGGTCGCCCCGGCAGACCATCTGGCAGTTGCCGCAGGTCAGGCGGATGTTCAGCCCGCCAAAGGCGCTGGTTTCATAACCGCCGTCGCCGTCGGTCCGTTTGGGCCATTTGGTGTAGTTGTCCACGGCCCGCACCAGGGTTTCCATCTGGCTGTTTTCATCGGCCGGGTCGGGAATGGCGTAGCGTCCCGGCGACCAGGTGGACCATTTTTTGTTTTTAGACAAACCGGTAAACCCGCCGCACACCAGCTGGCAGGGCAGGTAGCTGATGCGCTCGCTGTACGAAAAGGTTTGTCCGCCCAGGGTCACCGATGTCTCCCGGGAGTCGTGAAACATGCCCGACGGGCAGGAGGCCACGCAGATTTTGCACCGGTCGCAGAACCCCTGTTCCGGCGGCAGGGCCGGCGTGGGCTCAAGCGCCAGTTCCGTGACCACGCTTCCCAGAATGATGGCGCTGCCATACCCCTTGATGCCCACGTTGCCCGACCAGCCAAAGGAGCCCACACCGGAGCGCACCGCCAGGTAACGGTGGGACACATCCGGCCGCATGGCCAGCTGCCAGTTGGGCACATCCTTGCGGTAGACGTTGTTGGCGTGGACCCGTGCGGACTTGTATCCTTTTTCCTCCAGCCACTGGGCCAGCTCCTTTGCGATCCGGCTGGCCTTGCGGTTGACGTCGATGTTGTTCTGCTCAAAGGCGAACTGGCTTTTTTTGGCCAGGCACTGGCGCATGATATCGCGGTCCAGGGGCAGCGCGAATGTCACGGCCGACCGGGCCGAGGGCAAAACATAGGTCAGGTCCGCGCTGGGCGGGCCCCCGGCCAGGGTTTCCCGAGTGCAGAAGCCGACCTTCAGCGCCCCGCGGCCGGTCAGAAACTCGCGTATCGATTCTTCAATTTTCATAATTTGATACCTCCATTCGGTATTATTCCGTTCCAAACGATTTCTGGGCTCTCATATGATCCGGCCGGATATGCTTCCACCGGCTGCCGATGGGGCAGGCCCGCATGCATTCAATACAATTGTCCACATCCGTTATATATGTCTGGCCCGACTCTATCAGCATGTCCCGCCGTTTGTTGTGGCCGGCCAGCATTTTTAAGAACCCCGGGATCTCCCGGAGCTTTTGAGGGAAGCGGCGCTTAAACCCGTAGGCCCAGTAGTTGAAGCAGGGATCCACATTATAGCCTTTATCCGTAAGCGCTCCGGAAGGGCAGGCGTTCCGGCAGGCCCCGCATTTTTTACA
>JBMORB010000018.1:0-4394 GCA_049320925.1 Thermodesulfobacteriota bacterium
CCCACTCCCACCACGCGGGCCGGGCCGGTGAGTTTGCCGCCCTGGAGCTGGCCGACTGCCTGCGGGAGCTGGGGTTTGCCACCGGCCGCATGAAAACCGGCACTCCGCCGCGGCTGGCCAAATCCTCCATCGATTTTTCAAAATTCGAAATTCAGGGGTCGGACGACGACTTCCGCCCTTTTTCCGCGGCCACTATGGCCCTTGAGCTGCCACGGGTCCCCAACTACCTGGGCCACGTGCGGGAAAACGGCATCGCCATTGTTCGCAACAACCTGGCCCACTCGGCCCTTTACAGCGGCCGCATCACCGGCACACCGGCCCGGTACTGCCCGTCGTTTGAAGACAAGGTGGTGCGGTTTTCAGAACGGGCCGAACACCAGATGATTCTGGAGTTTGAAGGGCTCGACTCGGCCGAGATCTATGCTTCCGGCCTGGGCAACAGCCTGCCCGTGGAAATTCAGCTTGAATTCGTGCGCTCCGTGGAGGGGCTGGAGGAGGCCGAGATCATGCGGCCCGCCTATGCCATCGAATACGACTACATCAACCCGCTGCAACTGCTGCCTACCCTGGAGACCAAGCGAGTGGCCGGGCTGTACCTGGCCGGCCAGGTCAACGGCACATCAGGTTACGAGGAGGCCGCTGCCCAGGGCATGTGGGCCGGCATCAACGCGGCGTGCAAAATTCAGAACCGGCCTCCCTTTATCCTGGACCGGTCCGAAGCCTACATGGGCGTGATGATCGACGACCTGGTGACCCGGGGCACCAGCGAGCCCTACCGGGTTTTCACCGCCCGGGCCGAATACCGGCTGATGCTGCGGGAAGACAACGCCGACCTGCGGCTGGCCGAAAAAGGCCGTGAACTGGGGCTGGTGGACAAAGAAACCGTGGAGCGCATCCGGGAATACCGGCGCCAGATCGAGGCGGAAACCCGGCGGCTCAAAACAGCGGTAATCAAGCCGGAACCGGAGATAAACGCCCTGCTGGAAAAGCGCAACTCCCCTGCTCTGACCTCGGGCACCAAGGCGGACCAGCTGCTGAAACGTTCGGAACTGACCTATGCCGATATCAGGGCCATGGCCCCGCCGGAATCGCCTTTGCCGCAACGGGTGGAACAGCAGGTGGAAATCGAGATCAAATACGAGGGCTATATCGACCGCCAGCGCCGGGAAATCGCCAAGTTCAAGGACCTGGAGGCCATCCGCATTCCCGAGAACTTCGACTACGCGGCGGTCCACGGCCTTTCCAACGAACTCAAAAGCCGGCTGGCCGATGTCCGTCCCCTGTCCCTGGGCCAGGCGGCCCGCATTGAAGGCATCACCCCGGCGGCCATCTCCGTGCTGATGATCGGCCTCAAGGCCGCGCGAGGATAACCCCGGTGTCATTCCGGGCTTGACCCGGAATCCAGTTAAAAATGGCGTTCTGTTCCTTCATCGAAATCGGGATCGGGATCGGTATCGATTGCGCTCTGCCGCTCTGGACCCCGGCTCGGGGGCCGGGGTGACGGAGAAGGACTCAACCAAGATTGCCGATGTAGGGGAAGCCTTCAGGCTTCCATAAATTTGACCGCTTTTCTTTGCCTCACGGATATTGGCGACCTGACGCGCAGCGCAGGCGCTTGCGCCGCGTGAGGTCGCCGCTACATTTCCCCGCGACATCATAAAATGTCACACCTGTCCCCGCGCCTACCGCACTCCCAGTTCCACCCGGCTGGGTTTAAAGTCGTCGGCGGGCGGTTTCAATGGCGTGTCCGGGGCCTTTAAGAACACCCGCTCCGGCGAAAGGGACTGGTCCGCCAGCAGGTAATCCCTGACCTGCTCGGCCCGCTCCCTGGCCAGCAGAAGCAGGTCGGCGTCGGGAACGGAAGCGGCCCTGCGCTCCACCAGGGCCGCTTCCATCTCTTCTATCGTCAGGGTAGGATCATCGGCCTTCTTGACCACGACTCCCGCCACCGGTTTTTCCTCCACCTCGTTTTTATAAAACTTGCGTAGCGCCCGCTCACGCTGTTCAGGCGTCAGCGTCGCCGAGGCCAGAGTTTTGGAATCCGGAACCTCACCCTTTTTCACCAGTCTGGACAGGGCCGGGGCCTTGATCGCCCGCTCCAGGGCCACGGCGGCCACCCCCCGCCGGTCGACGTCGCCGTCCGCGTATCCCATGATCTCCAGTTTTAATGCCGGCCGCTCGGCCAGCAGCTTTCGGGCCGCGTCCAGCTTGCCCGTGTCCGCTTGATCCAGCTCGGCCCAGCCGGGTTCAAACTCGATAAAACGCGTCTCCTCGCCGCCGCCCACCAGGGCCCCCACCAGGGCAAAGGGCGATGTGGCCGCCTTGGCTATCAGGTTGACCAGTGCCTTGATGACAATTTTCCCGATCCCGAACTTGGGGTCGTCGGTGCGACCCGACACCGGCAGAGTTATGTCGATCACCCCATTACGATCGGTGAGCAGGGCCACGGCCAGGCCCACGGGCAGGTTCATGGCGTCCGGGCTTTCCACGTCTTTGCCCAGGGTAAACTGGTCCATCACAATATGGTTGTCCGCGGAAAGCTCCTTCTGTTTAATGTCGTACTGCAAATCCAGGTTCAGCTTGCCCTTTTCAACGGCCCGGCCCACATACTTGCCCGTGTAGGAGGAAAAAGGCGCCATCTCCATGTTGGCCAGTTTCACGTCCAGGTCCACAAACAGGTCGGCTGCCAGGGGATTGATGGTGCCGGTGATCTCCACCGGCGCGTAACCGTCGATGGTGCCTTTGGCCGCCACCCTGGCGGACTTGAAATCCTCGGAGGTGAGGCCCGTGACCTTCAGATCCTTTAATACCAGCTTGGTGACGTAATGAGGGTCAACGCTTCTGTCCGAGAACCGCAGTTCGGTGTTATTCATCAGGAATCGGCCCACGCGGATGGGCGTGACCGGTGACGGCTCTTCCGGCCGCGCTTCGGTTGCCTCCGGAGCCGGGACCGCGGCCTCCTCCGCCGCATCACCGGAAGCCCCCTCCGAAGCTTCAGTCGCGGTTTCCTCCGTGGCAAAAATCTTCGCGATGTTGGTGACGCCGTCTTCAAACACCACCATGTTCTGTTTCAGATTGTTAAACGCAATGGTGTCCACGCTCACACGCAGGGGAACGGTGGAGACCTTCACGCCTTCCACGGTAAAGTTGCTCCACTGCAAAAAGGGTTCGGCCCTGTCCGGGCCCGCCGATGCAAACCCGCGCACCGCCGCTTTACCCGTGACAGTGGCCGATATTTCATCGTCTTCGGTGGTGACCAGGGAAAGATGGCCTTCGGTTTCGGCCCGGCCCCCGGAGATCACCAGTTTCATTTTTTCCGGCAGATAGGGCTGGCCCCAGGCCAGGGCCGCTTCGGAAAGGAGGATATCGCTCTCCACGGAGAGCGGGGTCAGCGCCAGATGGCCTTTCAAAGCCAAGGAGGCCGCGTTGTTTATCTTCGCGGCCAGGTCAAAACCGGCCTGCCGCTCCGGCGCGGTGGAAAAACCATTCACCGTGACATTCAGATCGTTGACGCTGTTTTCCACCGGCCGGTTCTCCCGGCTTCCGGGCGCGGCAAAATCGACAAACTTCACCGTGCCCCCGGACAACGCCACCCGGTCAACGTCCACGTAAAAACCGCTCTCCGCCGTCTTTGCTTCCGGGGCCGGTTCAGCCTCCGGTTTATTCCCGGCATCAGGAGCCGGGGCCTGGGCGTCGGCCTCAGATCCCTTGCCGCCCGTGACCAGATTGGCCAGATTGATGGCGCCGTCGGCCTGCCGCACGATATCCAGGGAGGGCGACTGTACCAGCACCTCTCCGACACGCAGGCGGTTTTCCGTCACCACCGACGGCAGCACGGTCACGGACAGCCGGGGCAACGAGAAAAGATCGGCCCCGGCCTTATCGGTCATATTCAAATTTTCCAGCACTGCCTTGCCCTGAACCCGTGCCACGGAGTTTTCGCGCTCTTTTTGAAAAACCGCCTGGGCCGTGACATCCAGTTTCCCCTGCTTCACGTCAAAGCCCAGCCGGTCCCGTGGCGCGTAGGCGGTGTAATGGGAGATATCCACTCCGGAAATGGCCAGGTCCACCACGGTTTCCAGCGTGTCCTTAAACGGCTTGGTGCGCACATCCACCGACACCGTGGCCCCGTCCACATCGCAGGTAAAGGCCGGCTCGGAAAACCGGTCCTGGTGCCGGACAAAGTTGGAAATAAAAGGCACGTGCCAGTTGATCGGCGCGATGGTGTGGGTCTTGTCCGCGGGCTGGTCATGGTAAATCACCGAGCCGTCCGCAATAGCCAGATCCGCCACGGCAAACCGGAACGGCTCGGAAGGCGTCTCCGGTTCCGCGGTTTTTTCTTCGGGCTTGCCCTTTATCAGATCGGAAAAATTAAACGTGGTGCCCGACAGCCG
>JBMORB010000019.1:0-4393 GCA_049320925.1 Thermodesulfobacteriota bacterium
ACGGCACCCTGCCCGGCAATATTTCCTACCAGGCCATGTATGGTCACGTGGACATCGCGGCGGACGGCGGCCTGGCCGACGGCATGGAAACTCTGAACGGGGGGGCATTGGGCCCGATGGACACCACCAGCACGGACACGGATTATGCCTATGCCGGGAAAATCCAGTGGGACGCGCCGTTCGGCCTGAAGCTGGCGGCCAGCCTTTATACACTGCGCGGGCTGAAAATGGATATGAACAGCACCACTTACCTGCCCGCGGCCCCGCCGCTTCCCGTTGGGCTGCCTCTCTCCACAAGCCTTGCGCTTGATTTTGACCCCATTGAAAGCTATGTGCTGTCTGTGGAGTACGTGGTCGACCGCCTCACCCTGATGGCCGAGTATGTAGAAAACGACATGGGATTTACCGCCGACATCACTACCAACCTGGATCCGGTTGTCAGCGCGCTCATGGGTGTTCCATCGCGGCTGGGAGACAAGACCACCACACAGGGGTATTATGGCGGTGCTTCCTACCGTGTGCTGGACCAGATGGAAATCGGCGCCTATTACTCTGAACTGTATTACGACAAGTCAGACCACGACGGTGAGAAGTATGCCGTCAAATTCAGCGTACCAAAGCATAACGCATGGCTCAAGGACGCCTGCCTGTCGGTCCGGTATGATATCTCGGACAACTGGTGCGCCAAAGCAGAGGCTCATCTCATGGACGGCGCGTTTATGGCCTCCCATGCGGATGCCAAGGACTGGGAGCTGTACGCGGCCAAGCTGACCTACAGTTTTTAACCGTCTGGTATCGACAACCATATTTACAGACTGAAAAATATGAAGATTCAAAACGGAAGGAGACTTCACATGATAAACAGATTTTTTCTCTTGCCGCTCCTGTTGGGCGCGATCATCATCCCTGCCCTGATGCACCCGGCTCCGGCCCAGGCGGAAACGGTTTACGTGTTCGTAAACGCGGGCGTTCCGGACAGCAGCCTGACCCAGACGGAGATACAAAACATCTACCTGGGCAAGAAGGACAAGTGGAACGACAACCAGAAAATCAATTTTACGGCCTTAAACGGCGGGGCCTGCCACGAGGAGTTCCTGAAACAGCATGTGGGCAGAACCGATTTCCAGTTTCAGAACTACTGGAAAAAGCAGATATTCACCGGCCAGGGCCAGCCGCCCAGGGCCTTTGATTCAGACGCCGAGCTGATCGACTATGTATCCAAAACCGGCGGCGCCATCGGTTATTCCTGCACCCAGCCGGATGCCGGAAAGGTCAAGATACTGACCGTCCGGTAACCGTACCGGCACCAGTATGACCGGCAAGAGATTTTGTTCATTAAATTAACGGAGAACCGCATGAATCTGGAGATAACCATGAGACGCTATGCGACAATATTTTTAGGAATCGTCATGGCCGCGCTGTGCACGCTTCCGGCCGGCGCGGACGGATTGAAGCTGGACGATATAAACATCCACGGCTTTATCAGCCAGGGATACATCCAGACCACCAAGGATATGAACTTTCTGATAAAGGACTCCAATAAAGGTTCATTTGAATTCAACGAAATGGCCCTTAATTTTTCCGCCAGCCCCCTGGACAACCTCTCCATGGGCGTCCAACTGGCCGCCTTTGACATGGGGCATATCGGCAATGACGAAGTGCAGGTGGACTGGGCCTTTGGAGACTACTCCTTCCGGGACTACCTGGGTGTTCAGGCCGGCATCATGAAGATCCCCTTCGGACTTTACAATGATGTGCGCAAGATCGACATGGTTCGCACCAGCATCCTTTTGCCCACCAGCGTTTATCCCGAATGGTTCCGGGAGGCCTTTGCCCGGATCAAGGGTGCCGGTGTTTACGGCACCCTGCCCGGCAACATCTCCTACCAGGCCATGTACGGCGATGTCGACATCCAGAAAGACGGCGGCCTGACCGACGGCATGGAGTCCCTGCTGTCCGACCTGGGAATGGAAACCGCCGATACCGATGTGGACTATGCCTACGCAGGCAAAGTCCAGTGGGACTCCCCCTGGGGCCTGAAGCTGGCTGCCAGCCTTTATACGATGAACAAGCTTGAAATGGCTATGGCCGGCACCAGTTACCTGCCCGCGACACCGCCACTTCCCGTGGGACTGCCCCTCTCCATGACCGGGGTGCTCCATTTTGAGCCCCTCCGGATGCATGTTTTTTCCGCCGAGTACATGAGAGACCGGCTCACCCTGGCAGGCGAATATATCGAGTATGACCTGGATTTCGGGATTAACCTTACCTCCAACCTGGACCCGGCCCTCAGCGCTCTAATGGGGATCCCGTCATGGGTGGGTGACAAAACCACGATGCAGGGCTACTACGGCAGCGTTTCCTATCGGGTACTTGACCAGCTGGAACTGGGGACCTATTATTCTGAACTGTATTATGATAAATCAGACCACGGCGGTGACAAGTTCAAGGTCAAGTTCGGCCGGCCCAATTATGACAGCTGGCTCAAGGATATCTGTTTATCGGCCCGTTATGATATTTCGGCCAACTGGTGCGCCAAAGTCGAGGCACACCTGATGGACGGCACTTTTCTTGGTTACAGCGCGACCGCCAAGAACTGGGAGCTGTACGCGGCCAAGCTGACCTACAGCTTTTAAAAAGCATCAGGCAAACGTCCCAGCAGGTCCGGCCCGGCAACGCGGCGCCGGACCTGCTCCGAAACATGACGGGTTTAACTGTTTGTAACTTCAATTTAGGAAAGCCAAATGAGGCGATCAACCAGCATCTCCAGTAAAATATGGATCAGCCTGGGCATTCTGCTGGCAGGTTATTTTCTCTCCATTGTGTTTGGTTTTTTTTCCGGCATCAACACAGAGTCCCGGTTAAAATCGGTGTATTCCTATCTATTCCCCGCCTCCCACAAAAGCCAGACCGTGCTCACGGCTTTTGACAGCCAGCTCAAGCTTTACCAGGACGCCTACCTCACCGGTGATACTGAGCTTCTCGGAAAAGCCGATTCGGAAGCCGACAAAGCCCAGCTCGCCCTGCAGGAAATCATCCGTATGGCTGAACAGCAGCAGGCAAAGGCGGACACGGCCATTGAGCTGCTCGGCACACTGAAACAGTTCAGTGACCAGGCCCGCAATGTTTACACCGCGGCCCTGACCCAGTCCGACGAGGCGACCGGCACGATGGACAATCAGCAGCGTATTTTTGCCCTGGCCCAGACGGCCAAGGAGATTGGCGAACGCCTGACCGCACTGAAGGACAACTACAACGCGGCCCTTGAAACGGACCTGTCTGAAATAATCTCCTTCAGCAGACAGCAACGTTTCGGCAATGTGTTTCTGTTTTTGGCCATCGCCATCGGCGCCGGCATCCTGATCCGGTTTATGGTCAAACGATCCATCATTCTGCCTCTTGGCAACGCCGTCTCCATGGTCCAGGAAATCGCCGATGGCAACCTGTCCGTCGAAATCGACGTGCGGCGGGCCGGCCATGATGAGGTGGGCCTTCTGACCCGGGCCATGAACACGATGGTAAAGAAGCTCAATGAAGTGGTGGGCCAGGTTCAGGCCGCGTCGGACAATGTGGCATCAGGCAGCGAGGAGATCAGTTCTTCTTCCGAGGAACTCTCCCAGGGCGCCACGGAACAGGCCTCCCACCTGGAAGAGATCAGCTCCAGCATGGAGGAAATGGTATCCAACATCAACCAGAACGCGGACAATGCCACGGAAACCGAAAAAATCGCCCGGCAGGTGGCCAAGGATGCCGAGGCGGGCGGCAGCCAGGTGCAGGAGACCGTCCGGGCCATGCAGGACATCGCCGGGAAAATTTCCATCATTGAAGAGATCGCCCGCCAGACCAACCTGCTGGCGTTGAACGCCGCCATTGAGGCGGCCAGAGCCGGCGACGCCGGCAGGGGATTTGCCGTGGTGGCGGCCGAGGTGAGAAAACTGGCCGAACGCAGCGGCCAGGCCGCCAAGGAAATCGGCGAGCGCTCCGCCGGCAGCGTGGATATCGCGGAAAAAGCAGGGTCCATGCTCAATAAAATTGTGCCCGATATCCGCAAAACCGCCGAACTGGTGCAGGAAATCAGCGCCGCATCCAGGGAACAGACCGCCGGGGCGGCCCAGATCAATCAGGCCATCTCCCAGCTGGACCAGGTGGTGCAGCAGAATGCTTCCGCGGCTGAGCAGACATCGTCCACGGCCCAGGAGCTGGCCGGCCAGGCCCAGCAGCTTCAGGAAAGCATCAGCTTCTTCAAGATGGATCACAAGCCGGGGATTCAACCGGCGGCCCCGGAGCAGAAAGCCGGCCGGCAGCAGCCTGCCGAAAAGGCCAAAACCCGCCGGCTGAAAGCCATCGGTCATGGGCCGGACCTGGTACCGGCCGTGAGGGACGATGCGGACCA
>JBMORB010000020.1:0-4383 GCA_049320925.1 Thermodesulfobacteriota bacterium
AGGGTTGCTTCGTCGCTTCGCTCCTCGCAATGACCCAAACATGACGGCAGGGATTGCTTCGCTACGCTCGCAATGACGAATATGATGACGGACAGGTCGCTCCTCGTAATGATCTGGAATAAACCACCGTCATCGTAATCGAACGGTTTCGATACCGATACCGATAGCGATTTCGATGGGGCAATGTTTGCCTCTGCCCTATGGTGTCGGGCGAACAATGGTGCGGCCGGCCCGGTCCAGGGCCTTTTTCTCAAATTCGGCCTGAAACCCGGGCGAATAGTTCATGTAGGCCGGCACCGGGTAACGCAGGCCTGCCTCATGGGTCTGCTTTAAGCCATCGGCCAGCATCTCAAGGTCTCCGGCCGGGCAGGAAAAGAGAACTTCTGAATCCTGTGCCCCGCCCCAGACCCGGTCCCCGTTGCCCAGCAGCACCAGTTGCGGCTTGCCGGTCACCATGGTTTTGATCACGCCTTCGTGGCAGGAGCCGATTCTGCCGGTGGAGCCAAAGGTCAGGGCCCCGCCCTGGAAAAACAGGTAGCTCTGGATCAGCCGCATGGCCTGGGCCGGCAGGCAGTAGATCAGCGCCACGTCGGGAACCATGCGGGCGCGGGTCAGGGGCGAGATGGTCAGGCCAGAAAATTTTTCCGGCAGGCGGAACAGGTGGGCCTCCAGTTTCTTGGAAGCCTCCATGTCTTTTGCGTAGAGGCCGATGTTGAACTGGTGGGCCGCGCTGATGGTTTCTTCGGTTGCCGGGTCCCAGCCGTAGATGTTGCGGGCCAGGTAGCAGTTGATGTCCTGTTCGGTCACGGCCAGGCTCCAGCCGTAGGTGCGGGCCATTTTGAAGTTCTGGCACACAAAATTCTGAAACCCGAACATTTGCCTTGGCCGCTTAAAATCCGGCGGAATGGCTTTATCCTCTTTTATGATTTTCACGGCCAGGGGAAAGGTGGCCGGCCGGATAAAGGTTTCAATGGCGGCTCCGGCCGCGCGGACAGCGTCCAGGGAGGGTTCCATGGTCAGGCTCCTTATGTGCGTTACAGCGACAGTTTTGCCCCGATGCGCAGGATCAGGTTGTAGAGGCCCGGGGACAGGCGCTTTAAATACCACTGGGCCCACGCCTCCGGCCCCACCGGCACCAGGGCCCTGTTTTTGCGAACGCCCTTGACCACCGCCTTTGCCACCCGCTCCGGGGGCCAGCCAAACCGCTGGTAAAAGGCGGCCATTTTTTCCTGGTCGGCCTTGGCGCCGGGCAGCAGGGTGGATTTGCCGTCTTTCACGATGTTGGTGTTGATAAAACCCGGGCAGATGGTGGTGACGCCGATGTTGTGGCGGTGCAGCTCGGCCCGGAGCAGTTCCAGGTAGCCGGCCACGGCGAACTTGGAGGCGGTGTAGGCCCCCAGGCCGGGCAGGCCGAAGTAGCTGGCCGCGCTGGCAGTGACCACGATATGGCCGGACCGCTGTTTGATCATGTGGGGCAGGAAAAAGCCGACACTGTAAACCACGTGCCAGAAGTTGACGGCCATCACCTTTTCAAAATCTTCCATGGGAAAGATTTCCAAAGGCCCGCCGTAGCCGATGCCCGCGTTGGCGTGCAGCACATCCACCCGTCCGCGGGTGTCGATGACAAACCGGCACAGGTCCCCAAGCTGGGCCTTGTCGGCCACGTCCACCACTTTTGAGGAAACGTCGGCCCCCGTCCGCGCGAGTTCGCTTTCAGCTTCGGCCAGCCGCTGCGCGTGAATGTCGGTGATCACCACCGCTGCCCCTTCTTTTGCAAAGGCATGGGCCGCGGCCCGGCCGATGCCGGACCCCGCGCCGGTGATGACAACGATCTTGTTTTTCAAATCACGAATGCCCGGCATGATTTTTCTCCTTTTTGAGGCTGGATGGTGTCAGGCGGCCGGAAACAGGCAATCCGCCCGGCCCGTGCGGTTGTTAATGGTCAGGCTACATTGTATCATTCTGAAATGTCAACGAAAAAAATAGCCTACCATCTGCGCGACAGCCCGGACGCCCGGTTTTGTCTCCTGTTCCGCGTCTTGATAAAAAATTGAACATATCATATGGTTGGCGTAAACACCGGGAACACTCCTCGACAACCGTTTTTAACCCCTTGCATGGAGAACAACATGAGGCGATTTTCGGCAACAGGAATGCCGATCCGGCTTTTCCGGGGCTTTCTGCTGGTCCTGCTGGTTTCCGGACCGGCCGCGGCCCAGGCCCCTTCCGACTCCGGCCCCCTGACCCTTTCGGCGGCCGTTCAGCAGGCGCTGGACCAAAACCCCGGGATTCTGGCGGCCCGGTCCCGGGCGGAAAGCAGCGGGCACATGGTGGCCGCGGCCCGGTCAGGCCTGATGCCCCAGGTCAATGTGTCGGAAACCTTTCAGAACACCACCAACCCCATGTGGGCCTTTGGCACCCGGCTCAACCAGGGCGCCATCACGGCCATGGATTTTGACCCGGACCGGCTCAACGATCCGGAGGACATCAGCAATTTCAACACGGCCCTGACCGTGGACTGGCCCCTTTACGACGGCGGAAAGACCATCGCCGCCTTTTCCCAGGCCCGCCTTCAAGGGGAGATCGGCGCCCTGGCCCTGAAACGGACCGAACAGGAGATCATCTCAAAAACGGCCCAGGCCTATGTGGGCCTGCTGCTGGCAAAGGAAAACCTGGCCATGATCGACCGGGTGCTGGAAACGGCCCGGGCAAGGCTGAATGTGGTGCAAAGCCGGTTTGACGGCGGGTTTGTGGTGAAAAGTGACCTTTTGCGGGCCCAGGTCCACATCGCGGACCTGACCCAGCAGCGGCTTTCGGCGGAAAGCCGGGTAAAGGTCGCGGCCGCGACCCTCAACGCCGCCATGGGACGGCCCATGGACACGGCCCTTGTGCTTTCCGACCCGTTTGAAACCTGCGTGGAAATGGAAGCAGGCGATCCGTCGCCATGGATCGAAAAAGCAAAGGCGTTCCGGCCGGACCTGGCCCAGCTCAGGCTGGCCCGGGAGGTGGCTGCCCGCCAGGTCGACGTCGGCCGGTCCGGCCACCTGCCCCATGTGATGCTCAACGGCGCCTACGAGGTCAATTCTGAATCGTTTGACGACACCGCCGACAGCTACACCGTGGGCGCCATGGTGCGCATGAACCTGTTTGCCGGAAACGGCGTTTCCGCCGCCGTGCGGGCCGCCAAAGCCGACGAGAAAAGCGCCAGGGCGCTTTACGAGGCTCAGGTCCAGGGTGTGGAGATCGAAGTCCGTCAGGCCTTTTTCTCGGCCCAGAGCGCCTGGCAGCGTATTGCCGTGGCCCGGCAGGCGGTGGCCCTGGCCGAGGAGGCGTTGCGCATCGTGAGCAATCGCTACGCCGGCGGTCTGATGACCATGGTGGACCTTTTGGACGCCCAGACCGCGGACCAGCAGGCCCGGACCCTGTATTTTCAGGCCCTGCACGACTACAAGGCGGCCCGGATTCAGCTGGCCGCCGCCGCCGGGGTCATCGACGCGAACTTTCAATAAATATCCGGAATGGTTGTTGTCCGAAATCAACTTTTAAAAGGGGCTTTTAAATTCAGCCTGGACGTCAATGACAGTTTTCGCCCTTTGCGGCGCAGCCGAGCGCCAAGCCGCAGGGCGCGCTTCTTTTGGTACTTTTCCTGGCGCCAAGAAAAGTACACGGATAAAGGAAAGAGAGAGAATAATTTTTTTAAAATCCATCGCGCAGTAAATTCGATTTCGATACCGATCCCGATAGCGATTTCGATTGGATAAATAAACAAAAGATGTGCCGCCAAGATTAAAACCCTTTTGGGGGCAACAGTGCTCCGGAATAAACAGCGAGGAAACAATCATGTTCCGAGAATTTCGTGGTTTTGCGGTTCTTCTGGCAGCCGCCATTCTGCTGGCGGGGTGCGAGAACAAGATTGAACCCGGCACCACCGGGGAAAAGGGCGTAAAGACCGTCCGGGTGTCGGTGGACACGGCCCGGGTGGGGGCACAGCCCTTTGTCTACGAGGCCGTGGGCACGGTGGTGGCCCGCACCGCCGGCACCCTGTCCGGCAAGCTCATGGGCACGGTCAAGGCCGTCCACGTGCGCGAAGGCGACAGGGTCCGCGAGGGCGACCTGCTGGCGGAGATCGACCAGCGGCAGGTGAGCGCCAGCCTGGACCAGGCCAGGGCCGCCGCCGAACTGGCAAAGAGCACCTACGAGCGGTATCAGAGCCTGATTCGGGAAAACTCGGTGAGCCGCCAGGAATTCGAGGAGGTAGAGGCCCGCCACCGCCAGGCCCAGGCCGCCCTGGAAGCGGCCGAAGTGGCCCGCAGGGACGCCGGGATAAGAGCGCCCTATGACGGCGTTATCACGGCCCGGATGATCGACCCGGGGGACATGGCC
>JBMORB010000021.1:0-4383 GCA_049320925.1 Thermodesulfobacteriota bacterium
CGGCAATCTCTGAAGGAATCCTTACCCGTGCCGGAGAGAACGCCCCTGGTTTCTGTTATTGTACCGGTCTGGAACGACGGCCCGTGCGTGGACCGGGCCGCCGGCCGGATTCATGCCGTCCTGGGCCGGGCCTTTACGGCTTACGAAGTCATTTTTGTGGATGACGGCAGCAGCGACAACAGTTTTGAAGAGATTTGCCGGGTCTGCGCAATCCATCCGTATACCACAGGGCTCCGTCTGGCCCGCCACGTCGGCCAGCATGCCGCCCTGCTGGCCGGCTTGACAAAAGCGTCCGGTGAGGTGCTGGTCAACTTCGATGTGGACCTGCAGGGCGATCCCGAAGACATTCCCCGGCTGGTAAAAAAGGTGCAGGAAGGGTTTGACCTGGCCTGCGGCTGGCGGATAGAAAGAAAGGAGTCCTGGCATCGGCGGGTCTTTTCTTTTTTCATGAACCGGTGGGTGAACAGGCGCACCGGCCGGTTCCTTCACGATAACGGCTGTTTCAAGGCCATCAGCCGGAAGGTGGCCGACCGGATCGGACAGGACCCCGGCAGCCGTTTTCTCACGGCTCTTATCCCGACCCTGGCCGACCGGGTGACCGAAGTGCGGGTGTCTTGGCGCAAAAGGGAGCAGGGCCGGTCCCGGTACACTCTGAGCGCGGCTGCTGCCATGGCGCGGGATTTTTTTACGGCCTGTCCGGTGGTTCCGTCCAGTGCCCGCCATCCGGTGGTGGCGGTAAAAAAGCCTATGGATGATTCCCGGTTTATCATCGCTCAGGTTGTCGGCAGGCCGGGGAAGTTCGATCTCTAGTTCAGTGCTCCGGCGCGCATCCTGCCGGGGGGACGTGTTTCGGCGGATGAACCATCTGCACCGGCTCCAAAGGGCCGCCAAAAATTCTGTATTCATCCAGCCTGCAAGAGTGAACCAGCTCTCCCTCGTGGAACATGTAGTTGATGCAGCCATCGCACATGTTCATCTTTCCGTTAATCATCTCCAGGGGCTGCTGAATGTTGATGGTCTGGGTATAAATTTTTTCAGCCAGAACAGAAGGGTTGCGCATGGCGCATTTCAGATAGATTTTTAATGCCTGGCGTACCCGGCTGTCGATAAGTCCAAACAGAAAAATCTTTTTGCCCACCCCGAATTTGCGGGCCGCGATGGCGTATTTCCGGGAAAAAAGACGCAGAGCCCAGAGCCCTGTTCTGATTGTGACGGGCCCGGCGGTGCCGAAGATATGGTTTTCGTTGCCAATATAAGGGATGACAAGGAATTTGAAGGTTTCCGGCGCGGCTGTGCCCGGTGTATAGGCGCTGGGCCAGGAATTTGGAAAGTGCTGGTTGATGATTCGCCAGACATCCTCGGAGCGGATCGAAATTTCATGCGGATCCGTGGACCGGGTCCGCATTGGGCTGATGTCCACCGGCCGGCCGTTGACATGGTAGGCAATGGCGGGCGTGTCCGGCAGACCCCGGAACACAATCAGGGAGAGGTGCTGAACTTTGTGCGGATTTTTGTGGAGCCACGTTACGATATGGGGAATCTGGTCCAGCGATGAGCGATAGACTGTTGTATGAAACCCGCACTCCACGCCACCCAGTTGAAACACCATGTCGGCATAGTGCTGGCGCAGTTCGTTGAGCGCCTGTTCATCCTTTCCCGTCCAGCCAGGCCGGTTCTGCTGGTGATCCACATGAAAATGAAAGGCGGCCAGGCCGGCGGCCTTCAGCGTGCCGGCCAGTTCAGGCGTCAGGCAGTGGCCGTTTGTCAGCAGCCGGGGTTTGAGCCCCCGCCCAGCGATAAAGCTTACGATTTCCGGCAATCGCGGGTGAAGCAGGGGCTCACCACCGGCAATGGCGATGGTTTCGCAGTTAAGGGCCTGCTGAAGCCCCACCACATCCGCGCAGATGGCATCCAGCGACCGGTCCCCTTCCAGTGTGTGCCGGTAACAGCCGCGACAGGACAGGTCGCACCGGTCCGTTATTTCAATCCATCCGCCGGGGCTGTTGCGCCGATCCCAGGGCAGCCTGTAAAGTTTTTTTCGATCCAGTTCCATTGAAAGTATGCCTCCTCAGCACCTGCTGTTGCCGTTGACCGTCCAGGGCTTTTTATTAACAAGGAAACCGCGCGTGCAATCTCATAACAATCTATTGAACAGCCATTGATACCTGGGGGCACCAGGAATGAAGGGGTTAAGAAAACGGAGCGCCTGAGCCCAGCAGGATTCTGTGGTTTGCAAACAGGGTTTTTATCGCCTGGTGTTCTCCATCGAACATATCCTGTGCCAGGCGTATGTTGTCGGGAGTCAGCAGCGGGCCCTTGGAGGGCGGATTGTTGAGGACAGACAATACATCCACTCTTTTTCGTAAAAATCGTATTGCTGGATCCGGTAAAAGTAGATCAATCAGCGAAAAAAAAGGCTCTTGTCTTGACAGATATGCCAGGACCGGGTTGTTCCTTCGATAACCGGCGTTAAATTTCAGGTTCTCGATATTCTGTGGCGTAAAATATGATGAAATGCCGGCAAACGCCTCAATTGCCTGCAACACCGTCAGCAGATCATGCCTTAGCAACGAAAAGTCATACAGCAACAGGCGGTCTGCAAAAGCACTGCGGTATTGGGCGAGCATGTCTGTGATCATGCCTTTCCGGTACTTGAATGTTATGGTTTTTCCTTTTCTTTCCGTTTGAAAGAGATAACCCTCAAGAAATTTTTTAAATGGCGGTATTCGCCGGTCAAATCCCGCACACTGCTGGTACAGGGAAAAGACCCACTCAACCGGATCGCGGAGGCCGATAACCACCTTTGTTTCAGGATCAAACGCCTGTATCCGATCAATGGCATGAGGATCAAAAAAATATCCGGGACTGATATCAAAACAGATCTGGTGGGTCGCTGCATGGCGATAAAATTTTAAAAACCAGGCGACCCCTCTGTCATACTGAAATGAAAAATAGTTGGTTTCTTTTCGCAGGGGAAGACAGGCCATGGGGTGCTTCTGCAGGTTATGATAAAGCGTGGTCGTGCCGGCACGCGGCATGCCGGCCACAACGACCATTCTGGGTTTTTGCATAGATCGAAGCTTGTTGGTGCGTGACATGTCAGTACAATGGTTTAAATGGCCATAAACCCCATGCGTCTCGATTTTGCAGCATAGCAAAAACAGGCGGTGGAAACAAAGGAAGAAAAAAAGCGAGACTGATAGACGGTTACGACAGACTGCCTCCGGCACGCTCCTGCAAACACAGGGCTGAAGAGGGACCCGGTGTTACAAGCATGTGTGATCCCAGCCGTTCTGTGGGGCCGTTATGAATGAGGACTAACGAGTGGATCCCGCTGCAAGGGCCAGCATGCGCTGGCGCCATTCCTGTGCCCACTGGTCAAGGGCGCGGTCTTTTCCCACCACGATCTGATTGAAAAGCGCCAGTGAGCGACGGGCCAGCACCGGATCCCATACGGGGACGGTTACGGCCGTAATCGTCCCGTGCGCCCGGCTTTTTCCTGAAAGCGCATGGTATTGATCGGTCAGATCCGTCTCAAGCGCGGCCAGATAATAATCCAGAAGGTCCGGCCCCCCTATGGCGCTGGAGCGGCCGGCCCCGTGCTTTAGATCGTACACAAGACCCCAGGCCATGGCATAATCGCCGGAGTCAAAAGGGCTGCCGTAAGGGGCGGCCAGGATGGCTGTAAGATCCGGCGTCTTTTTGTTTTTAAGTTCGCGCGCCAGTTCCCGCAGCCGTTCGGGGTTGACCCGACCCGTCACCAGCCGGCCGTCGATGATTCGGCCCGCTTCCATGTAGGTGGCCAGTCCCTCATTGAGCCACAGGGGAATGCCGATCTGTCCCTGATCGCCATTCTCCGGGCCGCCGGGGGCCACGGAATCGCGGTCGATCCGGATACGCCACCGTGCGTTAACCTGCTGGTGAAGCCCTTCGTGCAGCAGAAGGGAGAAAAGGCCGCTCTCGTCTGACCCATCCCATCTCACATGGATGGCGGCCGGGGTCACCGGGGAAAAGAACGCGGGGATGGAGCGGTGAAAACCCAGGCCGGCGGCCACTTGCCGGTAACGGCGCGGGTCGGTGTAGAGCCAGACCGCGGCGGGATCCAGAGAGGCTGTCGCGCCCCGGCCCAGCACCCGGTCATAGGCCATGGCGGCCTGCTCCATGAAGGTGGCAAGGGCATCGATGGGTATGCTGTCTGCATCGCCGCAGACACGATAATGGGCGGTTGCGACACAATTCTGTTCCATGGACGGGGCGATTTCTGCCACGGCCTTCTGGTAGCGGATTTCCCAGACCGGCCCGGTGCATGCCGGCAGGTGCGCCAGCAGAAGGCCAGCGATAACCGAAGACCATAAAAAGAAGCTCAGGCGCTGCCGGCCGGTG
>JBMORB010000022.1:0-4381 GCA_049320925.1 Thermodesulfobacteriota bacterium
CATCGTCCACAACCAGGATTTTCATCCGTTGCCTATCGTCCACTCTCGTCTTCTCCTTTTGCAGAATAGGCCGGCAGTTCCACTCTGAAAACAGCGCCTTTATCGGAATTGTTGGCGGCGGAAATCCGTCCGCCGTGATCGTCAATAATGCTGTAAGCCAGACTCAGGCCCAGACCCGTGCCCTTGCCCTCATCCTTGGTGGTATAAAAAGGCTCGAAAATGCGGGGCAGCACGTGTTCCGGAATGCCAGGACCGGTATCGGCGATCTCCACCATGACCATTTCGCCGAAGGGGGCGGCACTGGTGCGGATGGTCAGGGTCCCTTTGCCCTCCATGGCCTGGGCCGCGTTAAGAATGATGTTCATGAACACATGATTGAGCTGCTGGACGTCCGCGTCCACCCACAGGGGGGTATCGTAAAATTTTTTCTCAATCGTGATGTCGTGAAAGAGGGTCTGGTTCTCCAGCAGAAAGAGAGTGCGGGCCACGCTCTGATTCACGTCCACCATGGTCCGCTGCTGGCGGGTCTGCCGGGCGAACTCCAGCAGTTCCCGCACGATGTCGCTGCTTCGCTGGGCATCCCGCAGAATACGGTGAATGTCCTCGGTGACCTCTTTGGCCAGGTCGTAATCCTCCAGCAGCAGCTTGGCGTAAAGCATGATGCCGCCCAGGGGGTTGTTCAACTGGTGGGCCACGCCCGCGGCCAGCTTGCCCAGGGAGGACATCTTTTCGGCCTGGAGGAGCTGGGTCTGGGTCTTCTGAAGATCGGCCTTGATGCGAAGGTCCTCGGTCATGTCGTGGAAAAACCCGATGGAGGCGATCTCCTTTTCCCCCTCGTACACGATGGAGGCGTTGAGCAGAATGGGCACCGTGCCCCCGCCCTTTTTCAGAATGTCCACCTGGAAGGACTTGAGCTTGCCTTCACCGCCATGGTCCGGACTGCGCAGCATCCGCATGATCCGGCGGGCTCCGTCCTGCGGGTAGATGTTGCGGATGTCCAGACTGGTCAAAGCCTCGTCCACCGTGTAACCCGTGATCTCGGAGGCGGCCTCGTTAAAGATGATCACCTTGCCGGTCCGGTCGGCGGCGATGACCCCGTCCACGGAACTTAAAATCAGGTTGCGCAAAAAGGCGTTGGACATCTCCAGCCGGCCCCGGATCTCGCCCAGCACGGTAATGTCAAAATCGATCATCACCAGGGCTTCGATGCGGTCCTGGTCAAAAACCGGGTAGGAGTAAAAGCAGGAACCGTCGCCTGCGATTTCCAGGGTGCCCCGGGTCACTCCGGACAGGGCCGGCCGCTTGTTTCTGAGCACCGCGCCGACGATGCAGTGATGGCAGGGGGCAGTGCGGTTGCAGAACACTTGATGACATTTCTTCCCCTCCAGCGGCTCTCCCACCAAAAGCTCGGTAAAGGTGTTGGCCGCCAGAATGGTGTAGTCCGGGGAAATGATAAAAAACTTCCGCTGGGACGCGTCAATGGACTTGATTAAAAGCGCTTTCTGCGCCTCGGTTCGCATACGCCTTCCTCCCTGTCCGGCACGGTAAGGGTAACTCCTTGATTTTTTCTAAAGATTTATACCAGTTTCCCCGGTTGTGCAATTCATTTTTACCTTGAAATTTACCGGCGGATGACGTATGCAGGCCCTATCGGCGTTGCAGGCGGCAACGGCCATGAATTAAAAAGCTTTGGAGATCCCGATGACATTCAACGTTCTTGTATCCGACACCCTGGACGAGGCCGGCATTCTCCGGCTGAAAAATGAGCCCGAATTTACCGTTGACGTAAAGACCAAACTTTCCCCCGACGAACTCAAGGCCGCCATTTCCGGCTATGACGCGCTGATCATCCGCAGCGCCACAAAGGTGACCGCCGATGTCCTGGCGGCGGGCGCGCCGAGACTCAAGGCCGTGGCCCGGGCCGGCATCGGACTGGACAACGTGGACATTCCCGCGGCCACCAAACACGGCGTGGCCGTCATGAACACGCCCGAGGGCAACGTGGTGACCACGGCGGAGCACACCATCGCCATGATGATGGCCCTGACCCGCAACATTCCCCAGGGTACCCACACCCTCCGTTCCGGCCAGTGGGAGAAAAAAAAGCTCCAGGGACGGGAAGTGTTCAACAAGGTCCTGGGCGTGATCGGATTCGGCAAGATCGGCTCCATCGTTGCCGACCGGGCCCGCCAGCTCAAAATGCGGGTGATCGTCTTTGACCCCAACATCGCCCGGACCACCATTGAGAACGACGGTTTTGAATATGTCTCGCTGGACGACCTTTTCGCCCGGGCCGACTACATCACCGTCCATGTGCCGAAACTGAAACAGACCGTCGGCCTTTTGAACAAGGCGGCCTTTGAAAAGATGAAAAAGGGCGTGATGATCATCAACTGCGCCCGGGGCGGCATCGTGGACGAGGCCGACCTGCATGAAGCCATCACGTCGGGGAAAGTGGCGGGCGCGGCCCTGGACGTGTTCGTGACCGAGCCGCCCGGAGACCACCCCCTGCTCAGGCTGGACAACGTGATCGCCACCCCCCACCTGGGCGCCTCCACCAAGGAAGCCCAGATCAACGTGGCCGAGGCCGCGGCCCATCAGATTATCGAATACCTCAAGCACAACACGGTCATCAACGCCGTAAACCTGCCGGCGGTGTCCGGCGAACTTCTGGAAAAACTTTCGCCCTTCACCACGCTGGCCGACCGCATGGGCCGCCTCCTGGCCCAGTTCTCGGGAGCCAACATCACCGAGATCAGAATCGAATACACCGGCGACTTTCAGGGCCTGGACCTGGCGCCGGTCACCACCGCGGCGGTCAAGGGCCTTCTCACCCCCCTGGTGTCCTATCAGGTCAACTCAGTGAACGCCGCCTCCCTGGCCGGGGAGATGGGCATTGCCATCACCACCCGCAGCGAGACCGCGCCCATCGACTACACCAGCCTGATCACCATCAGTGTCACCTCCGGCGCCGGCACCCATGCCGTGGCCGGCACCATCTTCGGCAAAAAAGAACCCCGGGTGATCCGGATCAACGATTTCCGCCTGGAAATGATTCCCACCCAGGGGTATTTTGCCATCATTCATAACCTTGACAAGCCCGGCGCCATCGGCAGCATCGGCACCACCCTGGGCGACTTCGGCGTGAACATCGAACGCATGCAGGTAGGTCAAAAAGGAGACAACGTGCGCAACATCATCTTTCTGAGAACCGGCACGCGCATCCCCGAAGAGGCCCTGGCGGCCCTGAAAAAACTGCCCATGGTCAAGGACGTGATGGTGTTTGAGCTTGACGAATAGCGAACACGCTTTATCTTTTATAAGCCTATAAAAGCCGCCGTCCTGAACGGCCCCTGGCATCCGGGTAGCAATGTATGGCGTGTGCCTGCGGGAGAGTGGCATTACCCCCGAATGACACGCGGCGGCAGGCGAGATTCTTCCGAAAACCCGACATCAGAGGAGTCGACACCATGACCGCAACGGACTCACAGGATTTTGTTCTCAAGGAAGACGGCGCCGGCAAAAAACCGGGCAAGGCGGACAGCCGGCTGCCGGCGATTAACTTTTCGACATTTGTCTTTTCGCTCAACTCCTCGGCCCTGGTCCACCTGGGGGCACTGACCGATCCGATTTCCGGGAAAGTCCAGAAAAACCTGGCCATCGCCAAGCAGACCATCGACATTCTCGGCATATTGAAAGAAAAAACCACCGGCAACCTGACCCAGGATGAAAGCGGGCTGCTGGAGAACGTGCTTCGCGACCTGCGAATGCTGTATGTAAAGGAGAAGGACAAAACGCCATGAAACGACACGCCATCCATTTTCTATTTTCAACGTCACGAGGACTGACGGGCTTTGCCGTGGTGCTGGCCGTTGTTGCCGCTCTGACCGCCGCTTCCCCGGCCACGGCCGCGGTAAAGGACAGCATTTCCTTTATACCCGAATCGTTCAGTCAGCTGGCCGACACCATCGGGCCGGCGGTGGTCAACATCCGCACCGAGGTCACTGCCTCCCAGGGCGGCCCCATGATGCAGCACCCTTTCTTCAACTCGCCTTTCGGCGAGAACGACCCCTTTAACGATTTTTTCGAGCGCTTTTTCAACGCGCCCCACGGGCGGCAGTTTAAACAGCGCAGCCTGGGTTCCGGCTTTATTATCGACGCCAAAGGTCTCATCGTCACCAATAATCACGTGGTGGAAAAGGCCGACACCATTACCGTCAAGCTAAAGGATGGTGATGAGTATGAAGCAGAAGTCGTGGGCAACGACGCCAACACCGACCTGGCCCTTCTCAGGATAAAGGCCAAGCGGCCCCTTCCCAGCCTGAAGCTGGGTGATTCGGACAATCTGAAGGTGGGAGAATGGGTGGTAGCCATCGGCAGC
>JBMORB010000023.1:0-4376 GCA_049320925.1 Thermodesulfobacteriota bacterium
GCTCTTTACCTTTCTGCAACTGGTCATTGACACGATTATCGTCACTTTGATTATTTTCATCACCGGCTCTTTTTCCAGCGTTTTTTCGTTTTTATATCTGATCGTGGTCATCAGCGCCTGCTTTTTTTTGTTGCGAAGAGGCGGCATGACCATTGCCGCCCTTTGCAGCATTCAGTACGGGCTGATGATCGATCTTGAATACTATGGTGTTTTGCGACCCTTTGAGATGGCTCAGATTTTTGGAATGGCATCCTACAGTCTGCCCCATATCCTTTACAAAATGATCGTGACCATCCTGGCCTGCTTCGGCGTGGCGTTTCTGACCAGCCTGCTGGTGGAGCAGGAGCAGAAGGCCAAAAGGGAGCTGTGGACCATGCGCAAACACGTCAGCCGCGTGGAACGAATGGCCGTGGTGGGAGAGATGGCCGCAGGGCTGGCCCATGAAATCAAGAACCCTCTGGCCGCCCTGACCGGAGCCATCGAGATGCTAAACAGCGAACTGACTTTTTTTGATCCCGACGGTCCCCGGCTGATGCGCATCGTCGAACGGGAGACAAAGCGTCTCAATTCCCTTGTGACCAATTTTCTGCTGTTTGCGCGGCCCCATAAGGGCAAGGTGAGGGCGATCCGGCTCGATACGGTGGTTGCCGAGACCCTGGAACTGTTTGAAAAGGGCCTGGATGGTGGCAATATTGTCTGCCGCGCCGATCTGGCCCCTGATCTTTGGATCGAAATGGACCCTGAATATCTGAAGCAGATCCTCTGGAATCTGCTGCTCAACGCCGCTGATGCCATCCGGGATAGCGGCCGTCCGGACGGGATTGTCACCGTGACCACCTATCCGCTAAAGGACCGGTTTGCCTGCCTCGAGGTGGCCGATAACGGTTGCGGCATGCCGGAAAGCGACATGGACGCCATATTTGACCCGTTTTTCACCACCAAGCCCAAGGGGACGGGCCTCGGCCTTTCCGTGGTGCACCGCCTGCTGGAATCTTACGGCGGCCGGATCGATGTGGAGAGCCGGCAGGGCCAGGGATCCCGCTTTGTTGTCCGCCTGGCCAGAATTCCCGGGCCGCCGGCAACCGCCACCGGCCATGAAACTTAACCTTGACTACCGTCTTCGAGTCCTGTAAATCTTAAAAGTTTAATCGGCGCCGGTTTGCCGGCCCATCAACAGTAATACGGCAGGTTGTCATATATGGAAAAAACGGAAAGCGTACTTGATATACGAAAACAGAAGATGGCCGCTTTAAAAGAAAGCGGGGTCGATCTCTTCCCTTCCACTTATGCGGTGACCCATACGGTGGCCGATCTTTTGGAATTGATTGAAGCCGGTCAGGCGCCGTCTCTGGAGCAGGAGCCTTTCCCAACGGTGGCCGGCCGGATGATGGCCATCAACCGGTTCGGCAAGTCGGCTTTCATCCGGCTGCGGGACCGCACCGGCCTGTTGCAGGCCTACGTACAGAAAGACAAGGTGGGCGACGATGCCTATGCCCTTTTCAAGCAGATGGATGTAGGCGATTTTATCGGTGTCACCGGCGGCCTGTTTCAGACCAGGACCGGGGAGTGGACGGTGCAGGCCGAAAAAATCCGGCTGCTGTGCAAGGCCACCCGGCCCCTGCCGGAAAAATTTCACGGTCTCAAGGACCCGGAAAAGCGGTATCGCAAGCGTTACCTGGACCTGATCATGAACGCCAACACCCGGGATATCTTTGCCCGGCGAAGCCAGACGGTTCAGGCGGTCCGCAATTTTTTGCTGGAACGCGGGTTTCTGGAAGTTGAAACCCCCATGATGCAGCCGATTCCCGGCGGCGCCGAGGCCAGGCCCTTTGTGACGCACCACAACGCCCTGGACATGGACCTGTTTCTCCGTATCGCGCCGGAACTTTATCTCAAGCGGCTGGTGGTGGGCGGCTTTGAACGGGTGTTTGAAATCAACCGCAATTTCCGGAATGAAGGCATCTCCACCCGTCACAATCCGGAGTTTACCATGCTGGAGTTTTACCAGGCCTATGCGGATTATCAGGATCTGATGGCCATCACCGAGGATTTGTTTGCCTGCGTGGCCGAGGCCGTGACCGGCTCCCGGAAGGTGGTTTACCAGGGGCATACCATTGACTTCTCCAGTCCATGGCCCCGCGTACCCCTGCTGGAGGCGCTGCAGACCATCGGCGGCGTGAGCCCGGATATCCTCAATGACCGGGAGGCCCTGCTGGCCCATGCCGCGGCCCGGGGAGTTCAGGTTACCAAGACCGACAACGCGGGGAAAGTAATTACCAAACTGTTTGACGCTCTGGTGGAGCCCCATCTGATTCAGCCGACTTTTATCACCGGCTACCCGGTGGAGGTCTCGCCACTTTCAAAAACCAGCGCGCAAAACCCCGGTTTTGTGGACCGCTTTGAACTGTTTATCGCGGGCAACGAAATCGCCAACGGCTTTTCCGAGTTAAACGATCCCGAAGAACAGCGTCGGCGGTTTGCCGCCCAGGTAGCGGCCCGTAATGCCGGGGATACCGAGGCCCACTGCATGGACGAAGACTATGTCGAGGCCCTTGAATACGGCATGCCGCCCACGGCCGGCGAAGGCATCGGCATCGACCGGCTGGTCATGCTGCTCACTGATTCCCCCTCCATCCGGGAGGTCATTCTTTTTCCCCACATGCGGCGGGAAGATACGCCGGATACCGTATAACCGGCCGCGGGTTGATAATCCCACGAAGGCGTGATCGCATATGATGTATGAAGTGTTCATCGGCAGGCGACACCTGATGACGGCCAAGCGCAACGTGTTTGTCTCCCTGATTACCCTGCTGTCGGTAGTGGGGGTCATCATCGGGGTCATGGCCCTGATCATCGTCATTGCCGTGATGTCCGGGTTTGAAGCCGACATCAAGGAGCGGATTCTCGGTATCGAGTCCCATATCGTGCTCTCCCGCCACGGGGGAGAATTGTATGACTACGAACGCGTGGTCCGGGAGGTAGCCCGGCATCCAGAGGTGGGAACCCAGCTTCCCTTTATCATGACCCAGGTCATGTTCCGGTCCTCTTACGGGGTGTCCGGCGGGCTTTTAAAAGGAGTGGAACCCGAGAACGCAGGGCAGATCATGGGGATTTTCAAAAACATGGGGCCACTGGCCGAAAAGCTCCGGCAGCGAGCTGACGACCGTGCGCCGGGTATCGTGCTGGGAAAGGAACTGGCCCAGCGGCTGGGCGTAATGGAGGGAGATACGGTCTACCTGGTCCTGTCCATGGGGGCGCTTTCGCCGGTGGGCCACATGCCGGCGGTCAAGCGGTTCGAGGTGACCGGTATTTTCGAGGCCGGCATGCATGAATATGACAGCGCATTTTCCTATATTCATCTGGCCGAGGCCCAGAAAATCCTGCACATGGACAACAGTGTGGGCGGCATTGAAATACGGGTGAAGGATATCTACAAGGCTGATGTCATCGGCGATCAGATTGTCTCCCGGCTGGGTGGTTATCCCTACCATGTTCGGGACTGGATGTCCATGAACCGCAACCTTTTTTCGGCCTTGAAGCTTGAAAAGACCGTCATGTTCATCATTCTGACACTTATCATTCTGGTGGCCGCTTTCAACATCGCCAGTTCACTGATCATGATTGTGATGAACAAGAAAAGAGAGATCGGTATTCTGAAAGCCATGGGGGCCACCCGCAAAAGCATCAAGCGCATCTTTGTCGTGGAGGGCATGATCATCGGCGGCGCCGGGACCCTGCTGGGAGTGTGTTTCGGCGTAGTTGCATGCCTGCTGCTCAAGCGGTATCAGTTCATTGATCTTCCAGATGACGTCTATTACATTACCACTCTGCCCGTGCAGCTCGATTGGACTGACGGCCTGCTCATCGCTCTGGCGGCTCTGGCCATCTGTTACCTGGCCACCCTTTATCCCGCCAGCCAGGCCTCCAGGGTGGATCCGGTGGAGGCGATCCGTTATGGCTGATCAAAAGGGACCGTCGCGGACGTCTTTTATCGTGGGCCGCAACCTTTATAAAGGGTTCAACCACGACCAGTCACGGGTGGAGGTGCTGACCGGTGTGGACGTCGAGATCGGCCGGGGTGAAACCGTGGCCGTGGTGGGCGCCTCCGGCATCGGGAAGTCCACCTTTCTTCAGATTCTGGGGGCGCTGGATCCGCCGGACAAGGGAACGCTGTTGCTGGAAGACAGGGATGTCTATGCCCTGGGCGAGGCGGACCTGGCCCGTCTGAGAAATCGGTATGTGGGTTTTGTTTTTCAGTTTCACTACCTGCTACCGGAGTTTGACGCCCTTGAAAACGTCATGATGCCCGTGCTCATCGGTACCGGGGACAGGGAAAAGGCGGCAAAGGCCGCCGAAGAGGTGCTGGACCGGGTGGG
>JBMORB010000024.1:0-4365 GCA_049320925.1 Thermodesulfobacteriota bacterium
TTCGCCCCTGGATGAGGAAGTGGGCAATTTTATTCTGGACTCCGGCTCGGGGGCCGGAGTGACGGCTTTTCTGGATTTCGGGTTCCGCCTTCGCTCTATGAACTACGGCGCGACAGGCGGGGCTAGAATGACGGATGGGGGTGCAAGGTTGTTTTACAGCCCTCACCCCGGCCCTCTCCCAAAAGGAGAGGGAGAACATTAATTTCGATAGCGATTCCGATCCCGATAGCGATAGCGATTTGGATTTTTCGGAAAATATGGCATATTGATGCAAATGCCGCTTCAGACGACGGTCATGGAGGACGGGAAATGATAAAACAGGCAGTGCGCACACGGGGCGTGGGGTGTCGGGGGGCTGTGTTTGGCTTCATGGCAGTCATGTTGCTGTTTCTGGCCGGGCCGGCGCGGGCCGAGGACGTTCAGTCGGTGTGTCTTTCCATGGATATTTTTTCCCCGGTGGAGCGGCCTTTTTTTGAGGACCTGGCCGACGGTACGCTGGCCGATTATGATTATTACGACGCCTTTTTAATCGCCTCGGGCATTGTGGACCGCCGGTTTTCGCTGTACCGGCAGCGGATACGAAGCCTTCGCAACCGGTGCCTGGCCGGGGTGGATAAAACCGCGGCCCCCTATGACCGGGGCAAGGCCCTGCTGATCTGGCTTCATGACAACGCGCTGCGGACCTACGCGGAAAAATCAAACCTGGCCGGCGACCTGCTGGACAAAGGGGAATTCAACTGCCTTTCCGCCACCATTTTATACTGCCTGCTGGGAAAAGACCTTGGCCTCTCGGTGTCCGGCGTGCTGACGCCGGGCCACACCTTCTGCCTGGTGTCCGACGGCGAGCGGCAGGTCGTTGTTGAAACCACCAACCGGTACGGGTTTGATCCGGGCCGGGTTGAAGAGGAACCGGTGGAAGGCGGCATCCGGCAGGTGACCGTTCCCCGGGTGGATTACACGGAAACAACGGTGGTGCCGCTCCATGGCCTGATGGCCCTGCTGTATGTCAATACCCTGGACCTTGCCACTCTGGTCGTGGGGGAAAACGAGACGGCGTGCCTGCCCCGGTTTGCCAAGGCCTGCCTGTTTGATCCGGGAAACGATGTGTTTGCCAACAACCTGTCCGCCTGTTTAAACAATCTGGCCGTGTCGGCCCTGGAGCAGGACAAGCCGGCGGCGGCCATGGCCTATATCCAACAGGGAAAGGCCCTGGGCCGGAGCTCGTTTGATGATCTGGATGTCCAGTATTACAACCAGGTGGCCCAGCAGAAGGCCGGGGCCGGCGATTACAACGGCGCCATCGAGACGCTGGCAACGGCCCTGAAAAACTATCCGGGGGACCCGGTGCTGGACAACAACATCGCTTACTATTATGGCCGGTGGGCCGATACTTTCAAGGCCCGGTCCGACACCGGCGGCGTGGTGCGGGTGTATCTGGCGGCCCGGCAGATGCTGCCGGACAGCGCCCCCATTTTGGAAAGCCTGAAAACCGCCTTTTACAACCATGCGGCGGCCGCCTACAACCGGCGCGACTTTGACGCCGCCAGAACCGTGTGCCAGGAAGCCCTGGGCATTTTTCCCGATGAACCGGCGTTTCTGGAAATCCTGAAAGCCATTCCGGCAAACCCGCCGGCCTGGCAGTGGGGGCAGCCCCCGCCCGCGCCTCAGCAGTAATCCCAAGGCTACTTCCAAAGAGGGCTTGCTGAAAACGTCTTTGCGAGCCGGAGGCGAAACAATCTCTTTCGAAATACGCATGCCGTGAGATTGCTTCGTCGATGCGCTTCTCGCGCAATGACAGGCAGGGCCGGATGCACGGGCAAACCGGAAGTCTCCCGTGCCTTCATTCATGGACTGATTCTCACGGGGAAGGCACAGGGGCACTGGCCCGTGCCACCCAATTCTGATTGGCCTCGCTTTGAGGGGTGCCACGGGCAAAGCGCCAGCTTGCCCGTGACATTCCATAAAGCATCTGCGAATTTCCCACTATTGTTTTGAGGGGAGTACTGGCTCCGTCCGGGTATTTAACGAGTTGACTGGGACGAAAGACGGGGGCGCGGGACATGAAGCTGTAGTGAATCTACTGCGAATGTCCCGCAACACAGCAGATGCGCTCAAGGCGACTTGTGAAATACCCGGATCAGTTCCAGCGCCGGATCGTGACAAACAGTATCAGCCCGAAAATCTCCAGGCGGCCGATGAGCATGTCACCGGCCAGTATCCATTTTACCAGGTCGGGCAGATGGCTGTAGTTGCCCATGGACCCGACGGACCCGAATCCCGGGCCCACGCCGCCCATGGCCGCGGCTGCGCCTGAAAAGGCGGTCAGAATGTCGATGCCGAAGGCCGTGATGGCCAGGCTCGAGACCAGGAGTACGGCCAGGTAGATGAGAATGTAGGTCAGGGCGGTTTCCACCACTTCGTCGTCAACGATGGTCTGCCCCACCTTGATCGCCACAACGGACCGGGGGTGGCGCAGCCGCACCAGGCGGCGCAGCGCCGCCTTCCACAGCAGGATAATCCGGTCGGTCTTGATGCCGCCTGAGGTGGAGCCGGAGCAGGCGCCCTGAAGCGTGAAGAACAGGATGGCCAACTGGGCAAAGGGCGGCCATACCCCGCTGTCGGCCGTTGCAAAGCCGGTGGACGTGCCGATGGACACCACCTGGAAGGCCGCGTAACGCAGCGCGTCGGTCCACCGGTCATAGATCGGGCCGTAAACATTGACCGTGACCAGGGCCACGCCGACCAGCAGGGTGGCGATGTAATAACGGAAAACCGTTGAGCGGAACATCTCCTTGGGGCTGCCGATAATGGTCTGGTAGAGCAGGCCGAAATGGACGCCGGAAAGCACCATGAATACAATGACCGTGATTTCAATGGCCGGACTTCCAAAATAGGCGACGCTGTTGTTTTTTGTGGAAAAGCCGCCGGTGGCGATGGTGGCAAAGGCGTGGGTGACCGCGTCAAACAGGCCCATCCCTTCCAGCAGCAGCAGGGCGGTTTCCGCGGCGGTAAGGCCGATGTAGACGTACAGCAGGATTTTCAGGGTTTTCTTGGTCCGGTAGTGAAAACTTTCCTTGACCAGGGGAGACACTTCGCTGCGGTAGAGAATCATGGAAGCGGCGCCCATGGAGGGCATGACCGCCAGCACAAAGATGATGATGCCCACGCCGCCCATCCAGTGGGTGGAGGCCCGCCAGAAGAGCAGGCCCGGGGGCAGGGCCTCCACATTCGAGAGAATCGATCCCCCGGTGGTGGTGAAACCCGATACGCTCTCAAACCACGCGTTGGTGAACGTAAAGGTCCCTCCCCACAGCAGGTAAGGCAGGGTGCCGGCCAGGCAGGAGGCCAGCCAGCTGCACACCACGATGAACAGCCCCTCCCGGTTGGTGATATCCGTGGCGGACGGCACGAACACCAGGGGGAAAAGTCCGAAAAGGGCGCACACCACCGTGGAAAACAGCAGCGGAGAGAGGCCGCTGTCTCCGTTTGCCAGGGAGATGAGGGCCGACACCAGCAGAAAGGCGGCGTTAAGCAGCAGCACGAAACCGAGATATCGAAGAATAATCTGAGGTCTCATGACGACCTGCCGCCTTTATTGACGTGAACGGTCAGTTCCCGGATGGCCTCGGTGAGCCGGAACAGTTCGTCCCGGCCATCGGTCCTCACCGCCAGCGGTTCGCCGCGCTGCATGTAGGCTTTAACTGAAGCAGTCAGCCGCCGGATGGGGGTAATGACGTAAAGGTTGATGAAGAAATTGAAAATCAGGGCAAAGACCAGGGCCGCCACAATGGCGATGATGCCGGGCATGACGGCCCGGCCGGCCCGGGCCTGAAGGGCCGAGGCGGTTTTGTACAGGGTGTCGTCGTTTACCGTCATCAGCCGGGTGACCGCCGTTTTCGCTTTTAAAAAGGCCGGGTGGGCCTTGTCGAAATACCAGGCGATATTGCCCTGCCGGTGGGTGTCCACGATGGGCCGGGTCCACAGGTCCTTGAAATCCCGGTATGCCGCGGCAATGGCTTCAACCAGTTCCCGTTCGCCGGGGATGGTGATGTTGTTTTCCGCCTTTTTGAATGCCGCTCCAAAGGCATGGTCCGCCTCCTCCAGGGTGGCGCGGCCGGTCTCCCAGTCGCCCGCCATCAGCATCAGGATGCCGCTGTCCTGCCGCTCCAGGGCCTCGGTCATGTCCTTGGCCGCGACAATGCTTTTGTAGTTTTCCTCCAGAAGGCTCTTTACTGAATGGCCGATCCGGTTGAGTTCATAAACGGAAGCGGCCCCGGCGGCAAACAGCATGACCGCCAGGATCAGGAACCCGGAAAGAATCTTGAATCGAAGGTTCATGGCATGATCCTGAGTTGATCCTGGAAT
>JBMORB010000025.1:0-4356 GCA_049320925.1 Thermodesulfobacteriota bacterium
GCAGTAGATTGACTACAGCTTCGCGTCCTGCGCCTTGCATCCGCGGCCAAATCAACTCGTGAAATATCCGGGCTAAGGCGGTTCGCCCGGAGTTCTGAGAATCCATAAAATATTTGGATTATGAGATCAGAGCCCCCTTGAAGTAGTAGACCCGCAGATGGTAGCCTTTTTCATTCTTGCCGATGTAGACAAAGCCGCTGTAGGGCCATACCGCCTGGTTTCTCAGTTTCTGAAGGGCCTCGTTTTCGACTTCCATGAACATGCCGATGCACTTGGTCAGATCTTTTTTGATAAAGGCGTTTTCCAGAAAGTCCCGGGTGTGCAGCAGGATGTTGGTGGCCAGCAGGGACCGGCGGTGCTCCGGCGCCACAAAGCTGCGGTAATAATAGAAGGAGTTTTCAAGCTGCGGGTTGTACTTTTCGTAAACCGTCCCCAGGCCGGCGAGTGCGTGATTGGCGCCGTCCCGGCCGATGCAGAATACCTGCCGGACCCGTTCCTGGGCGATTTCCCGGTTGGGCAGGGCGTTGTGCTTCATCCAGAACTCAATGATTTCGTTTTTCAGTTCCGGGGCTTTGTTTTCCCAAACGTTTTCCAGAAGGTATTCGTTGTCTTTGTTTTTGCTCATGACCGGCGCTCCGTCTTGGTTTTTGGGTTCGCATGGCTTATGGCGAACGGTGATATATTATAAAGAGGCGGGCCGCGACACAAGGGTTTTTACGCGCGACAAAAGCCGGAAACGGTTGAACAAGAAACAGGATGCATGTATAGTTTCAAAAACACGCGATGCGGAAGGGCGCCATGAAAGTTGTTTTCCACCCCGATTTTTACCAGGTCTACACGTCGGACCCGGCCGCGGCAAAGGGCCGGATGGAAGCGGTGGTCAAGGCCGTGGAGCCTTTTGCCGAGTTTGTCACCGCCGAAATGGCGGACCACAACGACGTGGCTGCCGTGCACACGGAAGCCCATATCGACGAGGTGCGTCGCCAGCGGCTTTATCCGATAGCCATGCTGGCCGCCGGCGGGGCTGTTCAGGCCGCCCAAATCGGCCTGACCGAACCCTGTTTTGCCCTGATCCGGCCTCCGGGCCATCACGCCTCGGCCGACGCTTCCTGGGGGTTCTGCTACTTCAACAACATGGCCGTGGCCGTGGAATCCCTGAAAAACCGAGGCCGCATCGATACCGCCTGTGTGCTGGACATCGACCTTCACTACGGCGATGGCACGGTAAACATTCTGGGCGGCAAACCCTATGTCATGGTTCACAACGTGGAGGCCATGCGGCGGGACGCCTACCTGCGGGAGGTGGAAGACGCCATGGACCGGTGCGAAGCCGACATCATCGGCATTTCGGCCGGGTTTGACAACCACATGGAGGACTGGGGCGGGCTGCTGGCCACTGACGACTATTTTGAGATCGGCAAAATGGCGGTGCAGGCGGCCCGGCGAAACAGGGGCGGGTGCTTTGCCGTCCTGGAAGGCGGATACAATCACAATGTGCTGGGACAGAACGCGCTGGCCCTGATGAAAGGCATGGCGGCCGGCTGACAGACAGACATTGCCGGGGAATATGAAAGCCCTTGGCGGCCTTAAGTTTTGTCGCCTTTATCCAAATCGCTATCGGTATCGGTATCGGGAAAAAAGGGGGGGCGATTTTGATACCGATACCGATAGCGATCCCGATTCCGATGATAAAGAGAATGCGTATGATTCTTGTGGCCGACAACCTTCATATTGTCAACCCGGTGGTTGAACGGGCGATTTCACGCCGCGACCCCGGTCCGGTCCGCGACCTGGCAAGCCGGGTCGCGGCCGCCGGTGCCAGGGCCATTGACATCAACCCCGGGCCCCTGAAAAAAGACCCCGGGGCGGCCATGACATTTCTTGTAAAGACGGTGGAAGCGGTCACCGACCTGCCCCTGTTGCTGGACACCACCAATGCCGCGGCCCTGGCCGCCGGGCTGAAGATTGCCAAAAATCCGGTTATTATCAACGGGTTTTCCCTGGAACCCAGAAAAATCGAGGCCATTCTTCCTCTGGCAAAAACATTTGACACCGACATCATCGGCTTTCTGCTGGATTCCCGCAGCCGGGTGCCGGTGGCCACGGCCGAATGCCTGGCCGTGGCCGGAGACCTGCTGGAAGCCGCCCAAAAAGCCGGCGTGGACCCGGCCCGCCTCATCATCGACCCGGTGGTGGCCCCCCTGATGTGGGAAAACGGGGTCCGGCACAACCGGGCCGTGATCGACGTGATCGGCATGCTGCCCGACCTGTTCGGGTTTCCCGTGCGCACCATTGCCGGGCTTTCCAACCTTACCACCGGCCCCGGGCCAAAAGAAAAAAAGCGGGCGGTGGAGGCGGCCTTTCTCGCCATGCTGGCCGAAGCAGGGCTTTCCATGGCCCTGGTCAATATTTTTCATCATCGCGCCGGCACCGGCTCCGCCGGAATCGGCGATCGGCTGCTGCGGTCGGACATCTTTTCCTGGGAGGAGGTTTGACGGCCATGGGCCATGGAGCCGCCGGGTGGGGCATAGACGTGGAAGGCCGGCCCATGCGCCATTGTCCATGGCCCGTCACCCGGGACGGCCGTTATCGGGCCCCTTTGCCAACGGAGATCGACAGGGTTTACGGCATTTCCGGCGAGGCGGTGGCCGAGACCCTGGCCTGGTTTGAGGCGTGCGGCGGCGACACGGCCGCCCTGGCGGAGCAGTTAAACCGCCACGCGCCGGACGGGCCCTATCGGATTTCCCGGTCCGACCTGACCGACGCGTCCCGCTGGTACACCAGCGAGTACTATTTTTATCTTCAGATGTTCTGTAAAAAAGCCATGGGCCGGTATGACTGGCACGCGGGCGAGGCCGGGAACGGCCAGCTTTCGGCTCACCACAAGATCTGGGAAAAGGGTTTTCTGTCCCACCTCCCCTACGGCGGGCCGGACCAGGACTCCACCTTCAGCATGCTGTGCGCCATATTCAAGGGCTACGGCGCCAGGGGCGTGGATTTCACCGATCTGTACGAATGGGCCGACCGGCTGTGCCGTCAACAGGGGGCCGTGAGCTTCAGGAACGAGATCCTCAAGATGCCCCATACGTGGCTCTCGTCCGAATTCTGGTACTACCTGATCGAGTTCGTCAAGATTGTCACCAACGAGAACAGCGTGTTTGCCATTGTGGAAGCCAGCTTCGACTATTACGACCTGGAAGGGTTTTCCTTCGCGCCGGACGGCATGCTCCTGCACGTGCTTGAGTACATGCTCAACAAGTCCACCCGGGCCTACCGGGTGGAGATCGACCATGACCGGGGCCGCCATCAGGCCCGGTTCAGGCTCTCCCGCCACCCGGAATGGGACCCGGGCAAAACCGACAAGTATTTTGCCGCCTGCACCCGGAACGGGGACCAGGCCATCATGTCCGCCTACCGGCTGGTGGTGCAAAAGTTTTTCCGGCTGGACCTGCCGCCCAGGATCACCGAGGTTTCCGGCCTGGGCACCGGCGAGGTGGCGTTCACCTTTCAATGGGACCGGCGGGTGGTGTCGGTCCCCTTCACTCAACTGCTGATCGCCAACCTTCTCATGGCGGGCGCCTGCCTGGCCGCGGGGGCGTGGTCGGGTTTCCGGGCGCCCTTCCTTTTCCTGAGCGGCGCGCTGACCGTCAATTTTATCATCGTGTTTTACCGGGTCTATCGCCACTACATCAACCGCATCGCCATTTTAAAAGAGTATCTGGAGCGGGCGCTGGCCGGCAGCCGGGAAAAAGTGGAGCAGGCCGAGGCCATGACTACCGAGCTGCTGGAGGAGAAAAAGCGGCTGGTGGCCGAGCGCGACGAGACGGCCCGCCGGCTTCGCATCACCGAGGTTTACACCCGCAAATCCCTGGTGGAGATGATCGCCGCCGGTGACGATCCCACCCGTATTCCGCCGCAAGACCGGGACGCGTGCGTGCTGTTTGCAGATATCCGGGAGTTTACCCGGCTGTCCGAAGACCGCGCCCCCATGAAAATCGTGGAGATGCTCAACGACTTTTTTGACCGCATGAACCGGTGCATCATCCGTGAAAACGGAGAGATCGACAAGCTTATCGGGGACGGCATCATGGCCCTTTTTGACGATCCCGACGCCTGCCTGCGGGCCGCCGTGGCCATGTGCCGGGAACTGCGGTCCTTAAACGGCGCCGGCGTCTGGCCGCCGGACCGGTCCATTGCCATCGGCATCGGCATCAACTCCGGCCGGGTGGTGGCCGGCAACATCGGCTCTCCCAGCAAGATGGACTACACCGTCATCGGCGACATCGTCAACGCGGCCAGCCGCCTGGAGGCCCTGACCCGCCATTACGGCGTGCCCCTGATCGTTTCCGAGGAGTT
>JBMORB010000026.1:0-4320 GCA_049320925.1 Thermodesulfobacteriota bacterium
GCGCCTTTGGTGGTTGCCGTGATAAACGAATCCGTTGGCAAAGCCACAAGGTTTCCTTCAAAGGTGCCGCCGGCGTTAAAGCTGACAAAACAGAGCGACGAGTCAAAGGCCCACAGCCCTGCCACGGTGCCGTCTTCATTGAGGGTGCCGCTCAACGTATATCCCAGGTCCGGAATCTCAAACGTGAACTGATTGTCGCAGGTGAACTGGCCGGTGCCTTCAAATTCACCGAACAGAGGAACGGTAAACATCATCCGGGCCGCGCCGGTTTGGGTGTCCACCATGCCGGTGCCGATGATATCGTCAAACACCGGGGTGATGTCTCCAAACAGGAAAATCGGCGGGCCGCCGCTGAGGGTGATCAGCGCGCTGCCGTCCTCGCCCAGGTCAAACACCCAGGTGCCCTGAATCGCGGGCGCAAACGGGATCACCACGTCGTTTACCATGAAACTGCCGGGAATGGTCAGGTCTCCGGCCAGTTCCCCGGCATAGATGCCGGGAACATCGTTCCACAGGGTTTCTGACCCGAACTTCACCACAAGCGTATGGTCGCCGATAACATTTTCAAACGTGTAATTGGCCGGCGGTCCAACAATCGGTACATCATCCACAATCACTTCCAGGACCTGGCATCCGCCTTCCGGAGTAAACGTAAAAGTCTGGCTGGTGCCGGTTGCAACTTCCACGGTACAGGGCGGGGTGATGGTCACGTCCCCCTGGGTGACGATACCCGCTCCCTGGGCCGTGACTGTAATTACAGGCGACGCATAGACCGGCGTGGTCTGCTTTGCCCCTGTGAATGTGCCCCCGGCGTCAAACCAGACCGTGACCGGAGAAATGGTAACCCCGGGCAGAAGCGTGGCCGGGTCCACCGTCAGTGTGGGAAAATCAAAGCTCCAGTCGCCGGAGACCATGCCATTGTCATTATCCAGATCACCGCTCAAATTAAAGGAAAGCTCAATCGAGGGGAGGCCTTCAATGGAGAGAAAATCCTCGGGTGAGATGGAAAGCGAAAAAGAAAAGTTGCCGTTGCAGTCAATGGTGCCGTCGCCCGGGAAACCAAGATCCGGCGCGACATCCCCCAGAATCTCCTCAACCAGAGGAATGGTGAAAAGCATGGCAACCGCGCCGGTATCCATATTCACCGTGCCGGTGCCCGTGATCAATGGAATGTTGCCGCTCAGCCCGCCGCCAAGGGAAATTACCAGGGTTCCATCCGCCCCCACATCAAAGGTCCAAGCCCCCTCGATCTCCAGGTTTTGTCCGGCCGCGGACATGCCGTCGCTTTGGCCACCGGCCGAGGCCGTGCCCGCCAGGGTCCCTTCGTATACGCCCTTGAGGCTGTCCCAGCACTCTCCCACTGTGACAGGGTCTGGTGTGGCAAAGACGTACACAGCCTGTGCCGGACCGCTCAGGGCAAGCAGACAGAGCATTGCCACAAGGGCCAGCATCATATTCCGCATTCGGAGAAAACCGGTCAAAGGGGAAAGCCGACGAGTGCGAACCATAGTTTCGGCAAGCCGCATGGCGCCTCCTGATATTTTGAGATTTGGAAGAATGTGAACCCTGATTGTGTTTGAGGAAAAATATGCAATTTTTGCACCGTAAATGCCGAACGCCTGTATTAAATATTTAGTTTTATATATTTCAAGTAATTATATAACTGCTATCCATAAGACACGCTCTTCTTTTTAAAAAAATGGACGGTTTTTGACGTTTTTCGTCAGGCCGGCACGCAAAAAAATGTCGGGCCGGTGCATGCAATGCTTATTACAGGCACACGCCCTTGCCTTTTTCAGCTCCATGTTATAAATTGAAACCAATCCAAACCTCTTTCGCAAGGAATCGCCATGCGCAAAGCGGTTAACGATATAAACTGGGAATCCAAAAGAAAAGAGGACAACATGAAAACAAAAAAAGCGTTCCTGACAGTATGCCTGACCCTGGTTTTTGCGGTTGGAATGTCAGTCACCGGCGAGTGCGGCCCGCAAAAGGGCGACATTCTCATTTCCCCCATGATCGGCGGCCACCTGTTTGAAGGCACCATGAACATCGACCATGGTCCCATGGGAGCCCTGGGCCTGGGTTATATGGCAACCGACCGGTGCGGACTTGAAGCGGTGGTGGGCTACACCATGACGGAGACATCGGTGGGAGGCCTGGATGCCAACATTCTTACCGGACACCTGGACGGTTTTTACAACCTGCTCACCGACGGCGCTTTTATTCCCTATTTTGCCGTGGGCGTGGGCGGCATCAACTTTGATTATGATCCCGAAGTGGTGGGCAGCGACAGGGACCTGATGGCCAACTACGGCCTGGGATGCCGCTATTTTTTCACCGACAACATTGCCCTTCGGGCGGATGTCCGGCACGGCGTCTCCTTTGACGACACCCAGCATCATATGCTTTACACTCTGGGCCTTACCTTCCTGATGGGCACCGGCGGCGGGGAGGAACAGGTGGTACAGGTAAAGTCCGCGCCCGCGGCTGCCGCCGTGGTCGAGTCCAAGCCGGCGCCCGCCCCTGCGCCTGCGCCCAAGCCCGCCCCTGCTCCTGCGCCGGCAATCGCCGACGATGATCAGGACGGAGTTCCCAACGAAAAAGACAAATGTCCCGATACCCCAAAGGGCGCCGACGTGGACGTCCGTGGCTGCTGGATTATTCAGGGACTTAATTTTGAAACCGCCAAATCGAATATTCTGCCCGAATCCCTTCCCAAACTGGACAACGTGGTCAACGTGCTCAACCAGAACCCGGGCCTGAAACTTGAGGTCCAGGGTCACACCGACAGCCGGGGCAGCGCCGCCTTTAACCAGGCACTGTCCGAGCAGAGGGCCGGCGCAGTGGTCCGCTACTTTGTATCCAAGGGCATTGCCGCCGACCGTCTGGTCGCCAAGGGTTTTGGCCCGTCCCAGCCGGTGGCCACCAATGACACACCTGAAGGCCGGGCTGAGAACCGCCGGGTGGAGCTCAATCCCATCAAATAATAACCCGCTTTATACCATCAAAGACGGCATCTCCTTCACGGGAGATGCCGTCTTTTGCTTCTCCGGACGAGTTTCCGCCACTTGTATCCTGAAGTTCCTCAGCACGCCCTTTTTCTGCAACTGACCCCAATCTTCTAGGACTGCGTCCAATTTTTCAGGACACTCTGGCGTTCCAATGTTTCAAATTCATGACACTCCCCGCGGATTTATATTAAAATAAAAGCCTAAAATAATTAGTTAAATTATTGAAATCGGCTTCCGATCCCATTTAGGCACGTTATTCGCATATTCCCTTTTCATGCTGCATCTGGTGAGACAGATTGCCCTGTTTTTTATCATCCAGATGGATATGGACAGACAATAAGAACTAACACAGGAGGAAACAGCCCAATGATCAGACGAACCTTACTCGCGCCGCTTTTGGTTGTTGCGATGGCTGCTGTTATTTGGGGCCTTCCAGGCTTGTCACGGGCGGACACCGTTTTTGTTTTTGCCAATGCGGATGTCGCGGACGGCACCCTGACCCAGATGGAGATGCAGAACATCTACCTGGGCAAAAAGGACAAGTGGAGCGACAACCGGAAAATCAACTTTGCGGCCTTAAACAGCGGGACATGCCACGATGAATTTTTAAAACAGCATGTAGCCAGAACCGACTTCCAGTTTCAGAACTACTGGAAAAAGCAGATATTCACCGGCCAGGGCCAGCCGCCCAAAGCCTTTGGTTCCGAGGCTGATCTGATCGATTATGTATCCAGGACCAGCGGGGCCATCGGTTACTCCTGTACGGCACCGGACAAAGGCAAGGTTAAAATCATGACGGTTCAATAACTGGGAATAAGTTCGGGTTAACGAAAAGACCCTTTCATAAACAACATCAAAATCAGGAGATAATAATGAAACACTGCGCAAGATTTGTTTTAACCGGCATCATGATCGCCCTCTGCGCGCTTCCGGTGGGTGCCGGGGGCATCACAATGGATGACATCAAAGTTCATGGATTCATCAGTCAGGGATATCTTTATTCAACAAAGGACATGGCCTTCCTGGTAGACGACTCCTACGATGGTTCTTTTGAGTTCAACGAAATGGCCATCAACTTTTCAGCCGCTCCCACCGACGATCTTTCGGTGGGGTTGCAACTGGCCGCATTCGATCTGGGAAAGATCGGCAACGACGAAGTACAGGTGGACTGGGCTTTTGGCGATTACTCATTCCGGGACTACCTGGGCTTTCAGGCCGGTATCATGAAGATCCCCTTCGGTCTTTACAATGATGTACGCAAGATCGACATGGTCCGCACCAGCATTCTGCTGCCCAACAGTGTTTA